>QNEL01000079.1 GCA_003645185.1 Candidatus Parabeggiatoa sp. nov. 3 | reverse complement strand
CCTGCACTAGTGCAGGAGAGCGAAAATCCTAAGACCACCTAGCCTGCCTAAAAAGGGGCAACCACAAGGGTTGCCCCTACGAACGGTTTGTAGGGGCAATCCCTTGTGGTTGCCCTGGTTTTTCAATGGTATGGAAACTTTCGCTCTCCTGCACTAGGGCAAACCTTTGTTATCGCCCAACCTTTGTTATCGCCCTTGGTGTGAAATTACTGTTAGCTTGCCCAACATCATAAGATATCAACATTTTGATAACTGATTTTCACGCAAAAGTTTTTGCGCGCAAAAACTTTTGCGTGAAACTGATAACTGATAACTGATAACTGAAAAAAATGTCAAATACTGAATCTATTAATATACTGATTGTCGATGACAATAAACACAATCTGTTTACCTTGCATACTTTGATTAAGGAATATCTTGAGGTTAATATTTTAGAAGCCGATTCTGGCTTAGCAGCCTTAAAGCTCCTGATGACACAACGAGTTGATTTGATTATTCTGGATATACAAATGCCTGACATGGATGGATTTGAAACGGCACAAGCCATCCGTTCCCGGAAAAAAAATCAACATATTCCAATTGTATTTTTAACCGCAGCCTATAAATCTGGTGAATTTCAACAAAGAGGCTTTGCTGTTGGTGCGGCCGATTACCTCACTAAACCGATCGATCCCCCACAATTGATCATTAGAATTAAAACCTATTTGCGTTTTCTTGAACAAGATCGCCAACATAAAATGGATTTGGAAAGCAAAGTGCAAGAACGCACGACGGAACTCGTCCAAGCCAATCAGTTGCTTAAGCAAGAGATTATAGAACGTCAACAGGTAGAGGAAGCACTGAACCAAGAAATTATTGAACGTCAACAGATACAAGAGGCTTTGAATGAAGCTAAAGAAGACGCTGAAAAGGCTAACCTGGCTAAAAGTCAGTTTCTGGCCAATATGAGTCATGAGCTACGTACCCCTTTAAATGCGATTCTGGGCTATAGTGAAATGCTACAGGAAGATGCCGAAGACTCGGGACAAGATGATTTCATTCCTGATTTAGAAAAAATTTATGCCGCCGGTAAGCATTTATTAGGACTGATTAATGATGTGCTTGATTTGTCTAAAATCGAAGCGGGTAAAATGGAGTTGTTTATTGAGCGTCTTGATCTTGAAATGTTTCTTTACGACGTGATGGCTACCGCTCAACCCCTGGTGGAAAAGAAAGGGACGCTTCTCAAAATAGAACGTCCCGATGTGCTAGGAGAAATGCAAACGGACATGACTAAATTACGCCAGATGCTTTTAAATTTAATGAGTAATGCCGCTAAATTTACAGAAAAGGGTATTATTATTCTCGAAATTAAGCGTGATGAAGATTGGGTCAACTTTTGTGTTGTTGACAACGGTATCGGCATGACAGAGGAACAAGTTCAAAGACTGTTTAAGCCCTTTACTCAAGCTGATTCTTCCACCACCCGCCGATACGGCGGCACCGGATTAGGGCTCAGCATTACCCAACAATTTGCCCTAATGATGGGAGGCCGTATTCAAGTCGAAAGCGAATTTGGACAAGGTAGCCGCTTTACGATATCTTTGCCGGCACAAGTGAAAGAAACAAAAACAATTGTTGAACAGGAAACAGCCGAGTTTTTAATAAAGGGTGAGGGCATTATCCTAGTCATTGATGAAGAAGTGACTGTGCGTGAGCGGCTTAAAAAAGAACTCAGTCAACTTGGTTATGCTGTCGCGGTGGCCGCGAATAGAGAAGAGGTTATCAAATTGACTTATAAACTGCGGCCCGATGCCATTGTGCTTGATGTCCAAAAATCGGACATGGCAGGATGGCAAATACTCTCTCTTCTCAAAAATGACTCACTCATAGCCGATATTCCGGTGATTCTGATTTCTATGGCAGAAGATAAACAAAAAGGCTATGCTATGGGGGCAACAGATTGCCTTGATAAAACAGTCGCGGCGGCTCAACTCGGAAGCCTTTTAGAGAAATACCATATTGGTGATCATTCAAGCTTAGTCATGGTGGTTGATGATGATGAAATATTCCGCGAAAGCTTGGCCTGTATACTTAAAAGTCAAGGTTGGCGATTTTTCCAAGCTGAAAATGGAAAAGTGGCCCTTGAACATCTTGAACATAAAAAACCCACTTTAATTTTATTGGATTTAACGATGCCAATAATGGACGGGTTTGAATTTATTGAGCATTTACAAAACAATGATAAATGGCATGACACACCCATTGTCGTTCTGACGGCCAGACAACTCAGTGCAGAAGAACTGGCACAATTAAATCAGCATGTAGAAACCATCTTTAACAAAAACGCTTTAAATCAAGAAGAACTTGTTTTGTCGATTCATCAACTGATATCACAGGCCTCTTCAGTACACCATGAGGTAGTTCAAAAACAGAAATGGGAATAATGCTTAGAAAATGAATGAGTTTCCTTTTCAAACGATGAGTTTGGATTGAACAATGAGTGAATACAAGGAGAAAGGTAGGTGTTATGGGTTTTCGTTCCAAAATTGAAGGCATCCTGAATTAAGGATGAGACAGACAACCTAGTGCAGTAAAGCGGAAATATCCAGACCACCCAGCCATCAAAAGCCAACAGCTAAAGCAGTTGTCTAAAAGCTCAAGTCAGGTGGTGGTGACTAACCTGTAGTTTTTACGAAAAAACGGGTTTTGACTTCCAAAAAAGCGCAAATGTATAAATATAAAATTTTTACAAAAAAATACAATATAGTATTGTGTTGAGGTAGTCACCACCACCTGACTTAAGCGATGTATCTCGATATTTTCGCTTTCTTGCACTAGATAGAACGCTGATTGTTATGATCGACCAGTGCTAATCATGATAATCAGTCAAATCAGCGTTCTATTCCTGATCGGTGGGCAACCCAAAGCCCACCCTATTTATGATAACTGAGCAACTGAAATGAAAAAAGAGACTTTATTGATTATTGATGATATTCCTAATAATGTCAAAGTGTTACGTTCTTTCCTAAACCGTGTTGGCTTTAACGTGCTGATTGCAGAAGAAGGTGAAGAAGGTATCCAAGTCACAGAACATGCCCATCCTGATTTAATCCTCTTGGATATCATGATGCCGGGCATGGATGGTTTTGAAGTCTGTCAGCGATTGAAATCGCAAGACAACACCAAAGACATTCCGATCATTTTTATGACGGCATTAAGCAATACCGTTAATAAGATCAAAGGCTTTGAATTAGGTGCGGCCGATTACATTACTAAACCGTTTCAGCAGGAAGAAGTGCTTGCGAGAGTTAAAGCGCATATCACAATTCGCAAACAGCAAGAGCAATTACAAAAACGCCATAAGGAACTGGATGCTTTTGCCCATACGGTAGCACATGATCTGAAAAACCCGCTCTGTGCCATTATTAATTTGGCCGATATCTTTTTGCAGAGCTATCCCGTCAACACCCCAGTAGATGATGATGGCATCAAAAAAATCGAAGTGATACATAAAGCGGCACAACGGACAATCAGTACCATTCAGGCCTTACTCACCTTATCAGGAGTCTCCAGACAACCTGATGCCGTACTTCAACCCTTGGATATGTCCCTTATTATTGAACAGGTACAGCAAAACCTGAGTGCTATGGTAGAAGAATACCAAGCTCAGATTGATTGGCCCCAAACTTGGCCGGTTGCACAGGGTTATGCACCTTGGGTTGAAGAAATTTGGATGAATTATTTGAGCAATGGCCTCAAATACGGTGGGCAACCTCCTCATTTAACAGTGGGCGCGGATACCCTTAACAATGGCATGATACGCTTTTGGGTGCGCGACAATGGGCCCGGCCTCTCACAAAAAGCGATTTCACTGTTATTTACCCCGTTTACTCGCCTACACCAAAAACGGGCAGAAGGGCATGGACTGGGTTTATCAATTGTGCAACAAATTGTCGAACATTTAGGCGGAGAAGCTGGGGTAGAAAGTGAAATCGGTCAAGGTAGCTTGTTTTATTTCACTTTGCCAAGTTGTGATAACTCGTGAAACCTAAATTTTAGGGTAAGTACTGAACCATAAATTTTCAGGTATTTAAAAAAAACAGAAAGGGGGCAACCACAAGGGATTGCCCCTACACAATGTCATGTAGGGGCAATCCTTTGCCCTAGCCCTTTGTTGTAAAATACCTGTTTATTTGTGCTTCAGTACTTAATTGGCCTTTTATAGATTTTCATCAAAATCATTTTTGTGGTGCGGGGGCTTATCACCTATCTGTTTCCAGTAGAGACGCGATGCATCGCTCGAAGAGGTAGATTTGCTACGCATCGCGTCTCTACATTGAGAAGCTCAGCCTGGGGCTATTCACATTCAATACCCAAGGGGTTGTTTCATATTGCCCCTATGATATTTTCATTTTGATTGCCCTTGTTGCAAAGGAAACACCAATGTCAGAATCAAACAGCATTAATATATTGTATTGATTGTCGATAACAACAAAAATAACAAATAACGCACGCAAACGACGCAAGGATGCCATATTTCTCTTAAAAAGAGCGTCTTTAGCGTTTTTTTGAAAACGAGAGGTCAAAAAATTGGATACTATATCAATATTAATCGTTGATGATAACAAGAACAATCTTCTGACTTTACACGCACTGATTGACGAATACCTTGATAATGTTCAGGTTATTGAAGCCAATTCGGGCATGGAAGCCTTAAATATTATTATGAAAACAAAAGTGGATTTGATTATTCTTGATATTCAAATGCCTCAGATGGATGGCTTTGAAACGGCTCAAACGATCCGTTCTTGGAAAAAAATGCAATATATTCCTATTGTCTTTCTAACGGCGGCCTATAAAGCGGAAGAATTTCAGCAACAAGGTTTTGCTGTGGGTGCGGCAGATTATCTCACGAAACCCATTGATACTTCACAATTAATTAACCGAATTAAAACTTATCTGCGTTTTATTGAACAAGAACGCCAGCATCGCCGCGAGTTGGAAGACAAAATTCAAAAACGTACCGCTGAACTGTCAAATGCCAATCAGCAATTACAACAAGAAATTAATGAACATCAGATCACCGAACTGGCTTTACAACACGCTAAACAAGTTGCGGAACAGGCTCAAGTAGCAGCCGAAAACGCTAACCTTGCGAAAAGCCAATTTTTAGCCAATATGAGCCATGAACTGCGTACCCCGTTAAATGCCATCATTGGTTACAGTGAAATGTTACAGGAAGAGATCGAAGAGATCGGGGAAAACGATTTTATTCCTGATTTACAAAAAATTCATGCTGCCGGCAACCATTTACTCGGACTGATTAATGATATACTTGATCTTTCTAAAATCGAAGCGGGGAAAATGGATTTATTTCCGGAAACGCTTGATATCGAAAGGTTTATCGACGAAGTAGTGAGTACCGCCCAACCCTTGCTCGAAAAAAAGGCCAATAGTCTGAAAATAGAAAGGCCCGATAGATTAGGTGAAATGCTGACTGATGTGACTAAATTACGTCAGATACTTTTAAATTTACTCAGTAATGCCGCTAAATTTACAGAACAAGGTATTATTATTCTTGAGGTTAATCGTGACAGCCAAAATGAGGGTGATTGGCTCAAATTCTGCGTGACTGACGAAGGCATTGGCATGACAACAGAGAGCCAAAAAAAATTGTTTCAACCCTTTACGCAAGCAGATTCTTCTACCACTCGCCGCTACGGAGGAACCGGTTTAGGGTTAACGATTACCAAAGAATTTGTCGAAATGATGGGCGGAACGATTACGGTTAAGAGTGAATTTGGACAGGGTAGCCAATTTACGATCTCATTGCCGGCCAAAATCAAGACTGAGCAAACTGAGCCGCAATACCAACAACGAGAAAAGGCCGTCTTGTTAAAAGGTGAAGGCATTCTGCTCGTTATTGAAGATAACACCAGTCTGCGTGAGTGGCTAAAAACACATTTAAGCAAACTGGGTTATACTGTAGCCATAGCTGCTAATGACAATCAGGCTATCAAACTGGCGAAAAAACTGCGTCCTGATGCGATTCTGATTAATATCAAGATAGCTATTCGGGCCGGATGGCAAATCTTCTCAGAGCTCAAAAATAACCCGCTTTTGGCACAGATTCCAATTATTATGTTCAGCTTAACGGCTGAACAAAATAAAGGTTATGCCTTATGCGTGAGCGACTGTATTGATAAAACAGCGGATCGTGAACAATTTGCAGCGGCCCTAGAAAAATACCGTCTGAGTGATGACTTTCATAAAGAAGCTGATAACCCAACTGAATTAATTCAGCACATTCATCAACTGATTACAAAGGCTTCATATCCTAAACCTGATCAAGAACAGGAAAAAATTCAGGCCTTTATTAAAAATATCAACGGCCATTTTCGATCAGGCGTTCAAACGTCAGTTTGAATTGGCATTAAAAAAAGTTGGAACGGGGCGCATTTCTAAATTTATTTTGCTTTCTGCCCCGCTTGGAATGCATGTTATTTTGCTTTCTGCCCGCTTGGAGTGCAAAATTTATTTTGCTTTCGGCCCGATTGGAGTGCAAAATTTATTTTGCTTTCGGCCCGATTGGAGTGCAAAATTTATTTTGCTTTCGGCCGTCGCAAAATAAATTTTGCACTCCAATATTCAATTTTAAAACAATATATATACAATCAAGTTACTTAGCATTAACTAAATGAAAAATAACCTAAAAATAAATAATAAGGTATTGATTAAAACCATTCTCATCCTCTCAATTGGCTTGTTTGCCAGCGTTGAAATTTACACGACATTGAACAGGATAACACAATCATAAGTACTGAACCATAAATTTTCTGGTATTTTAATAGAAGCAACCATAAGAGGGGCAACCACAAGGGATTGCCCCTACGGGCGCGGTTGTAGGGGCAATCCCTTGTGGTTGCCCTTTGCTTGTATTCGTTCATCAAAACAATGCCGATTTAGAATCGGCTATCAAAACCATCAGCAAGGATGAAAAACAAATTGATCACAGCCTTGCGCTCATCAATCAAGACTTTAAAGGTGACAAGCTGGCTCATTTCAGAGTGTTATTGACAGCATGGCAACCCATTCGTTCTGAAATCATGGCCTTAACACAGGCAGATAAGCGGCAGCAAGCCATTGCAATGCTTGCCATCAAAGAGCAGGATCACTTTGATCGTATCGCAATCGCTCAGCATCATCTCGTTGCTTTGGCCGATCAAAAAGCAGATGAATTGATAATAACGGCCAATCACAACGTGAACAAAATCTATTTATGGATAGTGTGCCTATTTGTGATCGTTATCATCATCGGCAGATTGCTTCTGCAAGCGAAAAAAGCATTCCAGCAAAGTGAATGCCGCTATCGGGCAATAGAACAAACCAAAGGGCTTGGGCACCAAGCTATCGGGCAAAGTGACTGCCGCTATCGTGCAATACTAGAAGAACAAACAGAACTGGTTTGCCGATTTCTACCCGACACCACCTTAACCTTTGTCAATAAGGCCTATTGTCGTTACTTTGGTGTTCAAGAAACTGAGATTTTAGGCCAGAAATTTTTATCACTGCTGCCTAAAGCTGCGCGTCAAGAGGTTCTTGAGCGCATACACAGTCTTCTGAAAAATCCGCAATCCACTAGCCTGACTTATGAACATCCGGTTAATACACCTAACGGGATTGCTTGGCAACGCTGGACTGACAACGCCATTTTGGATATGGAAGGCCAGATACTAGAATTTCAATCTGTGGGTATTGACATCACAGATCGTAAACAAATGGAAGATCAGTTAAAACAAACCACTGAACAATTGTCCCTGCTATTGGAACACTTACCCATTGTGCCTTATATGAGTCAAGTCGAAAATAATTTAGCGATGACTTATATCAATAAGCATATCAAAGCCGTCAGTGGCTATGAACCAGAAGCGTTTATGGGCAATTCCTCTTTTTGGGCAGAACTTATGCATCCTGATGATAAACCGACTGTGTTTGAAAAGCTGAGTCAACTGTTTGACAAAGAAACGTTAGAACTGGAGTATCGTTGGCAAGTAGCTGATGGTTCATACAAATGCTGCTTAGATACCTTACATATGGTGAAAAATGCGGATGGTACGCCCAATCATATTGTGGGCACTTGGCACGATATAACGAGACGTAAACAAATGGAAGAAGCACTACGAGAAAACGAGCAAACGCTCAGCGCGATCATAAATGGCTGTGTTGATACAATTGCTTTATTAGAAGGAAACGGTACTTGTGTCACTATCAATCCCGCAGGTGCCCAAAAATTGGGTTTCAGTATTGAAGAATTAGTAGGCCAATGTATTTATGATTTCATGCCCTATGAAGTGGCTGAGAGAAGACGAACTGTTATCAACAAAGTCATTGAGACTGGGAAAGCGATACTCATTGATGAGGATAAACGGGGAGAATTCTGGTTTGAAAGCAATTATTGCCCTGTTTTTGATGACAAAGGCGTTGTCACCCGCGTGGCCGTCATTGCGCATGATGTGACAGAACGCAAACAAGCCGAACTCGCATTGCAACGTAGTCAAATCGCTTTAGAACAAGCTCATGCCAAATTGAAATGGTTTAAAACAACCTTGGATATGACATTAGACTGCCTCTTCATGATAGAGAGTCAAAGCTTAAAGTTTTTTTATGCCAATCAAGGCGCCACCAAACTCTTAGGGTATACTCAAGAAGAACTGTTGCAAATGACGATAGCCGATATTGGTTATCTCTCCATGGCACCTGATTGTCATAAACCCTTAGAAAAACTAATGGATTCACAACCTGCATTAACCTTTGAAAGCATCTTTGTGCATAAAAACACCACATTGATTCAAGTCGAAATTTTCGCACAATGTATTCAATTACCAGAAATCACCAAATCTTTTCTAATCATAGCGCGTGATATCACTCTACGCAAAAAAGTGGAAGCGCAATTGCAACAAGCGAAAGAAACCGCAGAAGTGGCGAATCGTGCCAAGAGTACTTTTCTGGCTAATATGAGCCATGAAATCCGCACCCCCCTAAACGGTGTGCTAGGATATACTCAACTGTTACAGCGGGACAAAACATTAACCGCTGCACAACAAAAAGCGATTGATGTCATTCATCGCAGTGGCGAATATTTGTTAACGTTGATTAACGATATTTTAGAAATCGCTAAAATCGAAGCGGATCGGATAGAACTTTATCCAAGTGATTTTGAGCTGAATGCCTTTATCAAAGACATTGTCGATTTATTTAAGATACGCACCCAAGAAAAAGGCATTTTCTTTCATTACCAAGCCTTATCGCCACTACCCCAGAGCATTCACGCTGATGAAAAAAGACTGCGACAAATCCTGATTAATTTACTGGGTAATGCGGTCAAATTTACCAAACAAGGCGGCATCACCTTAAAAATCAGTGTAATAGAACAACTGGAAAACGAGGCTGCAAAGCGAGAACGAGAAGCGGATGCCAAAGGCCAAAGGCCAAATAGCCAAATCCCAATACCCATTTGCTTTGAAGTAGAAGATACCGGTGTTGGCATTGCTATAGAAGATATCAGCAAAATCTTTTTACCCTTTCAGCAAGTAGGCGATCATCATGATAAAGCGCAAGGCACCGGCTTAGGCCTCACGCTCACCAAAAAACTGATTCAACTGATGGGAGGAGAATTACAGGTTGAGAGTACAAAAGGACAGGGCACTCGCTTTTGGATGGTACTTGAATTGTCAGAAGGCCAGATAAACCCAAATCATCAGCCAAGCAAAGGGCCAAGCGTTATTGGTTTTGAAGGGCCCGCCCGCAACATATTGATTGTTGACGACAGTTTGGAAAACTGTGTGTTGCTCAGTAGTTTGTTAATGCCTCTTGGATTTGAGATCAAAGAAGCGCATAATGGCCAACAATGTTTAGAAAAAGTGTGTGAATGGCAACCGGATTTGATTTTAATGGATTTGCTGATGCCCGTCATGGACGGCTATGAAGCCACCCGCAAAATCAAGCAAATCCCCCTACTCAAAAAGACGATTATTGTTGCCATTTCAGCCAGTGCTTTCGATTATCACAAACAGCAAAGTGAAGAAGCAGGCTGTGACGATTTTATTGCCAAACCCATTTATGCTGAAAAACTGTTAAACTGTTTACGAAAACATCTCAATTTAACTTATGTGTATGAACCACACACTGATCAAGCAAACCGTGCTGAACCACAGACGGATGTTTCCCTGAGCGAGCCGAATGTCGAACAAGCAACGGCCTTATTTAACCTCACCTTACAAGGTGATCTCGATGGTATTGTTGAATATGTCAAACAACTTCAACAGCAAAACAAACAATTAGCCCCCTTTGCTCACAAAATTCAGCAATTAGCTCAACAATTTCACATCACACAAATTCGTGATATTGTTAAATCTTATGTTGATAAAGGGTAATCTTGCTATAGCGTTTCCCGATTGAATGAAGTACAAATTTGATTTTCGTTCCAAATTTATTTTGCTTTTTGAATTTTCGTTCCAAATTTATTTTCGCGAAGGTGCGATGCTATAAGTACTGAAGCACAAATAAACAGGTATTTTACCGCAAGGGGCAACCACAAGGGATTGCCCGTAGGGGCAATCCCTTGTGGTTGCCCCTCTTCTTGGTTGTTTCTATTAATTAAAATACCTGAAAATTTATGGTTCAGTACTTATGTACAGAGAAATGTAGGCTAGGAGCGATCCCAGCATCTATCTCTCCAATCGGGCAGCAAAATAAATTTGGAACGAAAAGAACAGCAAAATAACATGCATTCCAAGAGGGCCGCAAAATAACATGCATTCCAAGAGGGCCGCAAAATAACATGCATTCCAAGAGGGCCGCAAAATAACATGCATTCCAAGAGGGCCGCTTTTTAGAAATGCGCCTTTTCGATCTACTGATTATGAACAACAAAATGAATATAAATCCCAAATCATTGATTAGTTTAGTCATTTTAATGGCAATCGGCCTCTTTGCGATCTTCCAAATCTATACGGCCTCAAATCTAGTGACGCAATTGCACCGACATCCCTTTATGGTGAGCAATACTGTGCGCGATATCAATATCAATATTCTCAACATACACCACCGTATGGCAGGGGTTGCATTAGTTCAAAAGCAGACCGACTTTAATTCGGTTGTGAACAGAATCAATCTATACGAACAACAAGTCTACCAACAGATTGCGTTTATTAACGAACGCTTTCTGGGCGATAAACAAAAAGTTGAACAGTTGAAACAGTTATTTACTGAATGGCAACCTATTCGTCAAGAAATCATTGTTTTTATAAAGGCGGGTCAACGAGAAAAAGCCGCTGTTCTATTTGAGGAGAAAGATCATGCTCACGTTGTTCGCTTAGAAAAGGCTATAGGTTATTTGGTAGCGTTTTCTAATCAACAAGCGGATGAATTTCTAAAACATGCCCATAACCAATTTCAATTATCATACTTCTGGGCTTTGATCGTCTTTTTAGTCGTCATCATCATGGCAATACTGATTAAACAAGTCAAAAAGGCATTCTACCAAAGTGAGGAACGCTATCGGGCGATAGTTGAGGGGCAGACAGAATTGGTGTGCCGATTTTTACCCGATACCACTTTAACCTTTGTTAATTCTGCCTATTGTCGCTATTTTGGTGTTCAAGAAGCGGATATTTTAGGCCAAAAATTTTTATCACTGGTGCCTGAAGCAGCGCGTCAAGAAGTTCTTGAGCGCATACACAGTCTTCTGAAAAATCCGCAATCCACTAGCCTGACTTATGAACATCCGGTCAATACACCTAACGGGATCGCTTGGCAACGCTGGACTGATACCGCCATTTTGGATACTGAAGGCCAGATTATCGAATTTCAATCTGTCGGTATTGACATCACAGATCGTAAACAAATGGAAGATCAGTTAAAACAAACCACTGAACAATTGTCCCTGCTATTGGAACACCTACCGATTGTTCCTTACACCGCAGAAGCGGAAGGCGATTTTAAGGCAACTTATATCAATCAAAGTGTCACAGCGATAACGGGCTATGTGCCAGAAGACTTTACAGCGAATCCCGTTTTTTGGGTGGCTCATATCCATCCTGAGGATAAGCCCACTGTGTTTGATAAAATGAACAAGTTTGTTGAGCAAGGCACACAAGAAATGGAATATCGTTGGCAGATTGCTGATGGTACCTATAAATGGTTTTCAGATATCGCACGTTTAGTGAAAAAGTCAGATAACAGCCATTATATCGTGGGCGCTTGGCACGACATTACAAAACGCAAACAAATGAAAAAGGCACTTCATGAGAGTAAAGAACACTATCGTAGCATTATTGAAGTTGCAAATGAGGGTATTTGGTTCATCGATGCGAATAATCTAACAACTTTTGTTAACCAAAATATGGCCAAAATGCTAGGTTACACCGAAGCTGAAATGCGAGGCAAGTCGCTATTCATGTTCATGGATGAGAAGTGGCATCAACAAATTGAGGGCAATGTCGAGCGTCGTCGCCAATGTATTCCAGAACAACATGATTTCAAGTTTCAGCGCAAAGATGGCACTGCCTTATGGGCCATTCTCAATACGCGCCCCTTCTTTGATAAAACGGGGCAATATACTGGTGCTTTTGCCATGCTAACGGATATTACCGAACGCAAACAAATGGAAGAAACCTTGCGTGAACAACGAGAATTTTTGCGTTTAATCATAGATAACATTCCCCAATATATCTTTTGGAAAGATATGAACTGTGTTTACTTGGGATGTAACAACCGTTTTGCCGAATTTGTTAATCTCAACAATCCTGAAGAGATTGTCGGTAAAACCGACTTTGAGTTGATCTGGCAAGCACAAGCTGAGTCTATCTCTCGTATTGAGCGCCGTCTGATGGAAACGGATACACCTGAATATCATGTTATTAAGCAGATCAGTCAAGCAGATGGCAGCATGCGGTGGACAGAAACCAATAAAATACCCTTGCATGATGTTAACGGCAAAGTCGTCGGCATATTGGGCACCACGGAGGACATTACAGAACGCCGGACGGCTGAGGAAAAGCGACACGATATTGAAGCGAGATTAGCCGAAACTCAAAAGATTGCTAGGTTAGGTCATTGGAAATGGGAAATATTGACTGGCATGATGGAATGGTCTGAAGAAGTCTTAAGACATTTTGGGTTACCCGATATCACAGCCCATGAGGTTTCGTTTAAAACCTTCATCAAAGCTATCCATCTTCAGGATCGTCGAAGCGTGTACCACTGGATTGATCAAACGCTCTACCAAAACAAACCTTCTGAAATTGAATACCGCGTCGTCAGGCCTGATCAAACGATTCGCTATTTGCAATCCTTTGCTAAGACTATCCGAGATTCTGCCGGTAAATTAAGTCATGTACTGGGCACTTCGCAAGATATTACAGAACGCAAGCAAGCCGAACTGGATTTGCAACAAAGCCAAAAAGCTTTAGAACAGGGCAATGTTGAACTTCAACGCTTTAAAACCACACTGGATATGACATTAGACTGCGTGTTTATGATGGAAGCGAAAAGATACCAATTTTTTTATACGAATCAAGGAGCTACCAAGCTATTAGGATATACTCAACAAGAACTACAGCAAATGACACTGCTCCACATTGTTGAATTGAACATCGTACACACTCAGTTATTGAAGGAGGTTTTCAATCCGTCACAACTAGGATTGACCTTTGAAAGCTTATTTCGGCATAAAAATACGAGTTTGATTCCGGTAGAAATTTTCGCGCAGTTTATTCAATTAGAGGACAACTCTCAACATTTTCTCATTATAGCGCGTGATATTACGGCACGTCAAAAAGCACAGGCCCAATTGCATCAAGCTAAAGATGCAGCAGAAAGTGCCAACCGTGCTAAAAGTACCTTTTTGGCTAATATGAGCCATGAAGTACGCACACCCCTGAATGGTATTTTAGGCTATACACAACTTTTGAAACGGGATGATACATTAAGCACCCAACAAAAAGAGGGAATAGACGTTATTCATCGTAGTGGTGAATATTTATTAACCCTGATCAATGATATTTTAGATATCTCAAAAATCGAAGCGAACCGAATAGAACTTTATCAAACCGATTTTGACTTGAATGACTTTCTCAAAAGTCTTATCAATTTATTTCAGATGCGTAGTCAAGAAAAGGGCATTGGCTTTATTTATCAGGCCTCAACGCCGCTGCCACAAATGATTTACGCTGATGAAAAAAGATTACGGCAAATTCTTATCAACTTGCTGAGTAATGCCGTCAAATTTACCAAGGTAGGTGGTGTGACTTTAAAAGTGGGTGTGATAAAATCGGTTGAAGGAGAAAGGGTATCCGTTCAAGGGGAAAGTGAAAAGGCCTCTTTACATCAGACGAGACTTCGTTTTCAAGTGGAAGATACGGGTATTGGGATTGCAGAGACAGCACTTTCAAAAATCTTCTTACCTTTTCAACAAGTTGGTGATCCAAAATATCAGTCAGCGGGTACCGGCTTAGGTTTGTCGATTACTCAAAAACTGGTAGATATAATGGGGGGGCAATTACAGGTTGAAAGTACCTTAGAACAAGGTAGCACATTTGTGTTTGAAGCGGATTTCGCGACAATCACATCAAAGCAAAATGTCGAGAAACCCTTACCTAAGAAATCGCATAAGATTAGCTTTGAAGGGCCACCCCGGAAAATTCTAGTGGTTGAAGATAACCAGGACAACCGTTTAGTCCTAACCCATTTATTAACCGCTTTCGGTTTTGAAGTGAAAGAAGCGAAAGATGGTCAAGACGCTATCAATCAAACGCATGAATGGCGACCAGATTTGATTTTTATGGATATTGTTATGCCGGTGATAGATGGTTATGAAGCCACCCGCCAAATCAAGGGCATACCAGAACTCAAACAAACCATCATTGTTGCCGTTTCGGCCAGTGCTTTCCAATCTCACCAACAGCAAAGTCAGGAAGCCGGCTGTGATGATTTTATAGCCAAACCGATTCATACGGAAGCCTTGTTAAACTGTTTACAAAAGCATTTCAAATCAACCACGATTGAGCAAAAACTCGCGACGACAGACATCCTGCCAGAAGCAGAAACGGTTTTTCTACAAGAACCGAGTATTGAACAAGCGAAGACACTTTTTAATCTCAGCTTGCGAGGCGATCTTGACGGTATTCTTGAATACGTCAATAAACTGGAAAAAAATGAGCCAGAATTAATGCCCTTTATCAACAAAATTAAGGAGTTAGCCAAAGAACTCAAAATTAAACGAATTCGCCAGATTGTTCAGCAATATATGTAGAGACGCATTGAATGCGTCTCTGAATGCGTCTCTGAATGCGTCTCTAATAAAAACGGATTATAACGGATGAAAGGGGAGGGCGAACACGCAGGAGGGCGAACACGCAGGGGCAGCCCTAGGCTGTTGATTGAGAGCTTTTTTTGGCCTTTCTTTTTCATGCTGATTTTGTGTTTGTTAAAGGCCTATATAAATATCTAATTAAAAAATGTTATTTAACAACCCCGAAGGGGTTGAATGTGAATAGCCCCAGGTGGAACCTGGGGTTCCATAATAGATTTAAAAAAGTTTTTTTTATGCAACCACAGGCTGCACCTAGGGCTACATTCAACCCCTACGGGGCCTTAGCGTTTTTTTATGCAACCCCAGGTTGCTGCTGGGGCTATTCACATTCAACCCTACGGGGCCTTAGCGTTTTTTTATGCAACCCCAGGTTGCACCTGGGGCTATTCACATTCAACCCCTTCGGGGTTGTTTAACCCCATTTTCGAGGCTTTTGACAAACACAAAATCAGCAGGAAAGATATCGGCTAAAAAAAGCTCTCTGTCAACACCCTAGGGCAGCCCCCTACAAGATTTTGCGTAGCGCCAAACCGCATTGATCTAATTGATAACTGATAACTGATAACTGAAATGAAAATTAGCACTAAATTAATGGTTTCAACCACCTCTTTATTAGCGGTAGCGATTGGATTTATTTCTATCACTATCGGCTTAATCGTACAACATCGGGTTGAGCAAGAAGCTCAAAGAATCGCAACCGAAATAGCCCACCATTGCGCCTCTCTTGTTAAAGCAGAAATGGAGCGGCCTCTTTTGGAAGTCAGGGCAATTGCGAATAGGCTTGAAGCTGCAGCAAGTGACGATACGGTTGAACTGACGCTTCCCAAAATCAATACCCTACTCAAATTTTTTCTGGAACATAACGCCACTTTTTTAGGCATTGGTTTGATTGCAGAACCCAATACTTTCCAGAAGCAAGCGGGTAAAATTATCAATGCGCCTAGACAGGATAATGCCAACCCATTCGTGTCATATTGGACAAGAGACAAAAACGGCAAAGTGGTTTTGAAACCCGATTTTTATGATGATCCCGATTTTTATGAACGGTATCAACAGGTTAGAACAGAAAGTGTTCTTGAACCCTATCTTTATCCCGCGTCAAAGTTGTGGGTAACAACATTTATCAGCCCCCTGTTTGATAATCACTTGAGAGGGGTTGTTGGGATTGATATTGCACTTGAAAATTTACAACAGCGGATCCTTGAACTCAAACCCACCTCTTTTAAAGACGCTTACCTCACCGTTTATTCAGATCAAGGAATGACGATTTTCAGTGAATCTGCCAAACAGGTGGGCAAAAATTTAAAAAACATTAGCCATAACTCAGCACTGATTGAAAGTGTTTTAAAGCAACACGCTTTTTCTCTCGCTAGAAAATCAGAAAAACTCGGTAAAACCGTTATCACTTATGGCGTACCCATCAAAATCGCTCAGAGTGACAAGCCTTGGCTCGTCACCATTAATATTCCTGAAAGCGAATTGAAAGTGATTAAATTAATACCAGTCTTGGAAATCGCTAGTATACTGGGTATTGGCGCGATTTTAGTGACAATCTTAATCATGTTGATGCTGACAAAAAGTATCTTCAATCCGCTTAAGCAAATCAATGCGTATTTGAAAATCTTATCTCAGGGCAAACCGAGTCAGGATAAGTTCACCTATCAGGGAAAAGATGAAATTGCTGAAATCATCACCTCAGTGCGTCAAGTCAAAAACAGCTTGCAAGAAATGATGGAAAATAATATCAAGCAGGATTGGTTGAAAACGGGACAAAATCAATTAAATGAGGAATTGAGTGGTGAGCAACCTCTCATCAAATTGGCAGAAAATGCCATTAACTTTATCACGCCCTATTTAGATACACAAATGGGGGCCTGTTATCTCGCAGACGACAATCAACAGCGTTTGAAAATGATAGCCAGTTATGCTTATACTTGGCGCAAAGAGTTGGCCAATGAATTTGAACTGGGTGAAGGCCTAGTCGGACAAGCGGCCTTAGAACGGAAAATGATTATTATCACCCAAGCGCCGGCTGATTATATTTATATTCAATCAGGGCTAGGCCAGTCACGTCCAAACGCGATTTTAGTCATACCCATTTTGTATGAAGGCTGCTTAAAAGCCGTCATTGAACTGGCTTCTTTTCATCTCTTGACTGAAATACAGCTTCAATTTCTCAATGAAGTCATGCCCAATATTGGGATAGCCATTAATACAGCCCAATCACGTTATCAGACGCAATTGCTTTTGCAGCAAAGCGAAAGTCAGAAAAAGGCATTAGAAACCCAAGCCACTGAATTACAAACCAAGCAAAAAGAACTGAAAGAAACCAATAAAGCACTGCAAAGTCAATCAGAAATATTGCAGCATCAGGCCATTGAATTACAAAATCAACAAGAAGAATTGCAACAAACCAATGAAGAATTGCAAACGCAATCCGAAGAATTGCAAGCTCAACAGGAAGAGTTAACGCAAAGCAACGAAGAATTGGAAAAACGGACTTCTGATCTGGAGTTGCAAAAACAAGAAATCAGGGACAAAAACCAGTTTTTGGAAAAGGCGCAACACGCCCTTGAAACCAAAGCCAACGAATTAGAATTGGCCAGTCAGTACAAATCAGAATTTCTAGCCAACATGTCTCACGAACTGCGAACGCCTTTAAACAGTTTGCTGATTCTGGCCCAGTTGTTAGGCGACAACCCCGAAAACAATTTAACGGAAAAACAAGTTGAATATGCGCGAACCATGTACAGTGCCGGTTCAGATTTACTCAAGCTGATTAATGAAATCTTGGATTTGTCCAAAGTAGAATCTGGCAAAATGGAAGTTCATGTTGACTTGTTAGCACTGGTTGAATTAGTGGAAACCCTTGAACATAAATTCCAACCTGTCGCTGAAGAAAAAGGCATCGCTTTTAATATCAGTCTTGCCGATAACTTGCCAATGGTTATCTACACTGATGCTCAGCGGCTCATACAAATTATTAACAATTTACTCTCAAATGCTTTCAAGTTTACCGAACAGGGAGAAATCAAACTGGACATCAGTCGCCCTGATGAAGGCTTCGAAGTGTCAAATCAGACACTCAAAGCGGCTAATACCGTCATGATACGTGTAAGCGATACCGGCATTGGTATTCCCAAAGACAAACAACAAGTGATTTTTGAAGCCTTCCAGCAAGTCGATGGTACCACCTGCCGATCTTACGGTGGAACAGGGCTCGGCCTCTCGATTTCTCGGCAATTAGTCCGTTTACTCAGTGGCGAAATACAATTACACAGTGAAGAAGGAAAAGGCAGTACTTTCACACTCTATTTGCCAGAAAGCCTCGCTAAGTCTGCGGAATCGCCCCCCATATTGACACCAGAAGCCTGCTCAGTCAAAGCAGTAGAGTCGAACCTGCAAATCGCTGTCGAGCCCACTTGCTCAGATGACAATCTGATTGATGACAGAGACAATCTGCAAGATGATGATAAATCCATATTAATCATTGAAGATGATCGCAAATTTTCACGGATTATCATAGAACTGGCACGGGAAAAACAGTTCAAATGTCTTCTTGCAGAAGAGGGGCAAAGCGGCTTACAGCTGGCAGAAAATTATAAACCGGATGCCATTATTCTTGATATCGGTTTACCCAAGATAGATGGTTGGACAGTCATGGAACGGTTAAAAGAGAATCCAAATACACGGCATATACCGGTACACTTTATGTCCGCCTCTGATCATCGCCAAGAGGCGAAAAAAATGGGCGCGATTGGTTACTTGCTCAAACCCATGGGGATAACAGAACTTCGTTACGCCTTTAAAAAAATAGATCGGTTTATCAGCAAAACCTTGAAAAACCTCTTAATCCTGATTGATCAAGAACAACGTCACCAAGATATTCAAAAACTACTTGACAATGACAATGTGCAATCGACTATCGCCAAAACGCAAGCCATCGCCCTAGAACACTTGAAGACGATCCCGTTTGATTGTATTGTTTTAGACATCGAAGTTGAACAAAGTTCAGGTATCAAAGTGCTTGAGCAATTGTACAGTGAAGAAAAGCTGGCCCAAATTCCAGTGATTATCTATGCAGAAAGAGAGTTGACCGAATCCGAAGAAACGGTTTTACACCAATATGCCGAAAATCTCACGATAAAAGCCGTGAGATCTCCAGCCCGTTTATTGGATGAAACCACCTTGTTTCTTCATCAAATCGAAGCCCAATTGCCCAAGGAAAAGCAAAAGATGCTGCGTATGGTGCATGACAAGAAAGCCATCCTCACAGGCAAAAAAGTCCTGTTAGTTGATGATGATATACGCAATACTTATGCCTTAATGACTTTTTTAGATGGCCTCGACATGGAAGTGACTGTCGGCAACAATGGTAAAGAAGCCCTCGCATTATTAGACGAACATCCTGATAGCGATATTGTTTTGATGGATATTATGATGCCCGAAATGGATGGATACGAAGCCATGCGGCAAATCAGAACACAAGCGCGTTTTCGTAAGCTACCCATAATAGCCTTAACCGCAAAAGCGATGAAAGGCGACAAAACCAAATGTATTGAAGCAGGCGCCAATGATTATTTATCGAAACCCGTAGACACTGATAAGCTCATTTCATTGATGCGGGTATGGTTGTATCGTTAGGCGTTAGGTTGGAGGGATAGTGGGATCGTTGTCGGAAGGATTCAGGGATAATATTTAAGAAAGTGGCGCGATCCCACAATTTTTGTTCCACCAGTGTCTCGTAGGGTGGGTAAGCGGGCGCCACTAAATTCAATATTATCCCGAAATCTTACCACCCGCTTGCCCACCATCCCTCTCCCAAAAAATAGGCAACACCTTTAAACAGAAATCTTACAGACAACGATCCCACCATCCCTCTTCCAAAAAATAGGCAACACCTTTAAACAGAAATCTTACAGACAGCGATCCCACCATCCCTCTCCCCAAAAATAGGCAACACCTTTAAACCTTCAATCTTATGAAAATCAACGGCCTACCATTAACCATTACTATTAAAACAAACCCGAAACACGCATCACCAATTGCGCTGGAGAAATCTGTTCGACTGCGATTTCAACTTGTCCCGTTAATTTTTCCTGAAAGCGGATAGGAGAATCGGCATTGGCAAAAGCAAACAACCGAACTTCTCCCGTTTTTTCTGCCTGAGAAGGCCTCATCACATCCGTCACAATCGCTCTTATCGTGCCAACTTGTTTACCCATTGCCCCATCAAGATGGAGACGCGCAGCCTGCCCAGTTTGAATACGATTAAAGGCCTCAGCAGGAAACTCAGCCAGAATAATTTCGCCATCAGTCAAGTAAGCAGACTGACTGTTTTCATAAAAAGTCATTTGAGCAAAGAAAAACCAAGTACCCCAAATCACCAAAAGAATGATAGCAACAACCAAGCTAATTAAGGCAGGGCGAAAACTATCAGCATGAAGTGAACGCATGGTGCGAGAAAAGGGACTAGACATAAGCATTCCTCAAGATTTGACAATCGGTTTATGATGAACAGAAAATGACATGACAATTTCATATTAATTAATATATAAGTAGGTTAACAAAAATAGATTAACATTTTTTGTCAATATCGAATAAAACGCAGATAATGCTGATTGTCATGATTGAGGCTGATTTATTTTTGAATCGAATTTTAATCAGTGTTAATCAGGCCATAATCAGGCCATAATCAGCGTTCTATCTTATCGTTTTTTAGGGAAAAGCCCACAAATCATGAGCCATTCAATTTTGATTTTATCTTTTGGTTCAATGTAAGATAGATTCTAAGTACTGAACCATAAATTTTCAGGTATTTTTTTAATTAATAAATAGAAGCAACCAAGAAGAGGGGCAACCACAAGGGATTGCCCCTACAAGCAGGTCGTAGGGGCAATCCCTTGTGGTTGCCCTTTGCGGTAAAATACCTGTTTATTTGTGCTTCAGTACT
>QNEL01000078.1 GCA_003645185.1 Candidatus Parabeggiatoa sp. nov. 3 | reverse complement strand
TACCATTCCTCGTAGGGTGGGTAGCGTCTTTTTGCTGCCCACCATCACCCAATTACTTACGCTTCATCACTCTTATGATTCAATCTGTTTTCTCTCAATTTTTTGACTAACTTTTTACTATCCAACTTTTCGAAAGTAATTAAAACTTCTTTATTATCCAATTTCTTTCCTTTTTCCATTAAAATCTTATGAAAATGGAACAGTTGAACACTCATTGGCACCTAGTTGAGATTTAAAAATGAACAATTGAACACTCATTTCACCCATATTGATCTCTAAAACTGAACAACTGAACATTAAAAAATATTTAACAAAATCAACTACTTATTTTTATTCTTCTTTCTTACATAACAGAACTTAAAAGAGCTCTTGCTGTGAAATTTCCAGTTTGTAATTGATAAGCACCAGGAATTTTACCGCAACGGTAGTGTTCCCATGCAGTACGATAATGAATGTTTTTGCCCATTGAGATAGTTTCATGGCGCAATATCATACCACACACTTCACTATTCAACTAAAATCAACTCTATTTTTTACTTTTTCATTTAATCTTTTTATGGGTATTATTCAATAGAGATCGGAACACTTTTTGCTAAGGGAATTTTTCTCCAACTGTGTCCCCCATTTTTTGGGGACTTGAGTGTCGTTCTAAAATTTAGCAATCGCCCGCTATGGCATTTGGAACCAAAATCGCCCGCAGGGCATTTTTGAGAAAACCTTTAAATAACAATAGGTTCAATATTTAAGCAATATCTATTCCGATCTCTATTGGGTATTATTAGTTTATTTTTTAGTCAGTTTAGTAAGATATTTTACCAAACAATCAACTATGAATAACTATATTTATAGGCATCCTAAAAAAAAGCTAGGGCTGTATTGTTGGTCTATTACAGATTGTGAATTGCCTTATGGGCTTGTGGATAAAACTTTATCATGGCAGATTTTGTAAGTTGGACTCTCACAACCGAGGCCTTATATATTTAATAAATAAGAGCAATGTTTGTGCCATATTTAAAATTCATTTAATTTCAACAGGTTACTCAATTTAGGTGAGTCAAATTCATTGCCGATTCAACGCAAATTCAACGCAAATTCTACGCAAAACAGATTATTCTTTTTCTTTCAATAGTTTATGATTAAACTCAAATTCAACGCAATTCAACGCAAATTCAACGCAAAGTCATCGCCACTGATTTGCGCTCAGAAACAAATTGAAGAATCATCTAAAAAACGGGCCTTGTCATGTGTAGTGAGCCAGAAGATATTAAACAAAAAATGAGGGTTTGAACAAATCTAAAAACTTGATAGAACGCTGATTATACTGATTGTCATGATTGACGCTGATTAAGATTAAAATTAATCAGAAGGCTGGTGGGCAGCAAAAACACGCTACCCACCCTACAGAAAATACAGAAAATGTTAACAATATTTATGCGTACCTACTTATTGATTGAGTCAGTCCCATTCAATGAACCCAGTGCCCGATAAAAGATAACCTTAAATTGATTGCGTTCGAGATCATTAATCAGTTCCAATGGTACGTTTTTTTCTTGACAGATTCGCAACATGCGCGGAATACCGCTTCCTCTTCCGGTATAACCGGTTTCTGAAAATTTTGCCATAAAGGAGAGAATTATGGGATTGCGTTCAATGTGAATGCCGAGTTTGATATTTTCAATGGTGAGTGTGTTCGGTAAAACGCCGGCGCTGCCTATTTCAACTCTATCCGCGAAAATCTGAATGAATATCGCAGAATTGATAAAATAATCTCGATGTACGAGGGCATTGGCAACCGCTTCTTTTATTGCGGGCAAGGGGATTTCCAATTCACCTGGGGCATTGAAATCGTTTTGGGTTGGCCGACGTTTGAGGTGACGTAGTATGAAATCGACTCCTTTTTTTTGTTGTTCTGGGAGTTTGCCGCTGATATCTTCTTTGTCTAAAAATTCATCGTCATTAAGATAATAGGTGGCTTTTATACCAAATTGGGGCTTCATCAATTCAACCTGTTTGCCAAATAAGAGCAAGCCTGCTAGTGTTAAATGTTTGTCTTTAAGGAGCTTGAAATTTTTGAGCAGTTGAGATTTACTGATATTGGTGTGATCCAGTGTTTCTCCATAAACCATTTGATAAAACTCAGAAAAATAGAAAAAATCAAAGGCTTCGATTTCAACATCGGTTTCCATTTCATCAGCGGATAAACGACTAGCAGATTGCATCAAGCGGAATAATTCATCTCTGCTGGCTCGGCGTTTGTCGGCTCCATTTTTAACCCAAAATTCACTTTTATTAACACTATAGGGTTTATTGGTTCCGCTTGGCACGGTGATGATCATAATCTTTTTGTCATCGCTTAAAACAATTTCTGTTTGCACAAAAATAGGGGGTTCTATTTTCTGTGATGTGGCGCTAGAAATCCATTGATTTAAACGTTTGATCTCATCACCTGAGAGGCCTGTGATGAGGCTATTATCGTCAACACCAATATAAATCTGGCCGCCATTTGTGTTCGCAAAAGCGGATATTTCAACCGTCAGTTTATCAATACTGTTTACGTTTTCTTTAAACTGTCTTGACGAATCTTCGCCTTTTTTTAGAGCGTCTTTGAGTGTCATGGTTTGTATTATGGATATTTTTTCTCTTTTTAGGTTTTTACGTTCCAACTTTAGTTTGCCGTTTTGAGTTCAGAGTGCAAAAAGTTGCAAACTAAAGTTGGAACGTAAAACTATATATTTTGAGGTAAATAATTTCAAAAGGGCGAACACGCAGGTTCGCCCTTGTCATCTGCCTGTGAAATTATTTTCTGAACATCTATAGACTCAAGGCAAACTAATAGTTAGAACGTAAAATTATAATAATAATTATTATAATACGACTCAATCCCATTATTCAATAATGTTATCAAAATGGGGTGTCATTAAAAGTCGCAAATGGTGAGTGTAGCGAAGCTCTAGCCACCCTACAACTATCCGTTTTAATTACACTCACCAAAACTTTTTAAAAGGTTAAGTGTTTGAAAAAAAATAATGTCCCTTATTTTGATACTTCCAATTCAAGTTGCCTTTCGAGTTAAAATAAAAAAATCTTCATGTCGAAGTGACAGGAGAGATTTTTGCAACATCTGAACAAGCGTGTGCGATTGAGCTTAAAAGTGGGGCGGCAATTGATTTTGAGAATGTACAAGTACGTGGGCAGGTGAGGGGTATTGAAGGTGAAACGGGGCAATGGCAATACCCTTATTCATTGCACTTGGGTAAATTGCTCCCAATAGGGCCTATCAGTTGCGCTTAATCATTCTGTGTCGATATCATATGAAAATCAATAGCCTAAACTTGCCCCTTTGACGGATGTATACTGCACGCGGTCATAAATTAAACTTTTATGTATTTCACGCTAAAGTTTAGCGAAGCGAACCGAAGGTCAGCGAAGCTAAACTTTCGCGTGAAATGGTGGGTAACGTGTTTTTGTTGCTGGCCCCAATAGATCAATGTAGGGTGGGTAACGGGTTTTTGTTGCCCACCATTTAAATTAAAAAGTTTTTCACGCAAAAGGAAAATGTTATATCATGTTTTTTTGAAAAAAGTGTCGTGATCTATAGCCTGTAAAAATGGAAGTCAGCCCTTTAAGGCAGTCCCCAAAAAATAATTAGGTCGTCCTGAAATTGGGGTGATGTTAATTTCAATTTATTTTTCAATGACTTACCTGTAGTCAATTGCTCATAGGTCCATCAAAAGTCTGTCGCGTTTGGTACATGGGGGGATATTGATAGCTAAGGCTTGATAGGCTATTGCCACACTTTTCTGAACGATGACTTCAACCACTAACGGCTCTAAGTTATTGATTTTTATATCACCCACATTTCAGGACTACCAATAATTATTCATTCCAAATGTGAAATCAAGCAGTGGAATGGTGGACAACAAAAACCCGTTACCAGCTACAAAGACTGTTTCACTTAAGAAGTTTTTGCGCGCAAAAACGGTATTTCACGAATAATTTTGGATATTCCTAAAGCTTCTTCATGTGTGCAAATAAAAAAACTTAGGGGCTTTGATAAAAAAGCCATTTTTATTCTCATCATTTCTCTGTGTTATTCTATATCAATTTGTCTCTTGATGTTATCAGTTATCAATAATAAATTATCAGTGAACCCTGAGATAACACAACGGTGGACAACAAAAATACAAACTCTACCCTACGAATAACACAGGGCAACAAAAATACAAAGTTCACCTTACGATGATAACTGATAACTGATAACTGATAAAGGGTATAAAAAAAAATGACAGACTATAATATATTAATAAGCGATGATTCTGTTGCCATGCGGCAAATGCTGACATTGACTTTAAGCGACGCTTCTTATAATGTCACTGAAGCCAATGATGGTAAGCAAGCGTTGGAATTAGCGAAATCTCAGTCGTTTGATTTGATTATCACAGATGTGAATATGCCTTTGCTTGATGGGTTGTCTTTAGTGCGTGAATTACGTGCTTTGCCTGAGTATCAGTTTAAGCCTATTTTATTGCTGACGACGGAAACAGATCCGGAAAAAAAGAAAAAGGCTAAAACGGTGGGGGCAACTGGATGGATTATTAAGCCATTTGATCCCGATAAATTATTAGCTGCGATTAGAAAAGTATTGAGGTAGTCCGCTATGCCAGTGGATTTGACAGAAGTGCGTAAACTCTTTTTTGAAGAGAGTTTTGAAAATCTCGATGTGATGGAATCGAGTTTGTTGGATTTGGAAGTTGAGACGGTTGATCAAGAATTGATCAATAGTATTTTCCGTGCGGCCCATTCCATTAAAGGGGGGGCTGGCATTTTTAAGTTTGATCATGTTACTGATTTTGCCCATGCCGCAGAAACTTTGCTTGATGAAATGCGTAATGAAGAGCATCTTATCACGCAATCTTTAATTGATTTGTTGTTGCGTTCTGTGGATGTTTTGCGAATGATGTTATCGGCGCTGCAAGAAGCGGGTACTTACGATTTTCAAGAAGCCCAAGCGTGTCAAAATGAATTGCAAAGGGCTTTAAAAAACCAGAGTGAAAGCGAATATGATAAAACCGCTCAATCTCTTTCGCCCTTTGCGGCTAATCCACAGGTTACGGAAATACCGCAATCCGTCACCACTGAGGAATCAAAAGCCCTTGCGACAAACCCGGGATGGCACATTCTGTTTAAACCCGATTTATCTATGCTGAAAACGGGTAATGATCCTATTAATTTGTTTAGAGAGTTAGCTCAGTTAGGGGATTTAGAAGTCAAGGTGGATACGAGCCAAATGCCCGCTTTACCAGACTTGGATCCGCAATTATGTTATTTAAACTGGGAACTGATTTTGCATGGTGATGTGGCACGGGCTGAAATTGATGAGATTTTTGAATGGGTTGAAGATGAGTGTGAGTTGCAGATCACGTCTTTAGAGCCACCTTCTGAACAGGTTGAGGTGTCACCCATTGCCCCGTCTTATGATGCGGGAGATGCGGCGATTGAGCCAGTGTCTTCTAAACAGGATACGGTTGTTCAAGAGACGAAGGCTGAAACCGGATTACAAGAGTCGGAAGTGGTTACCGAAAAAGAATCCGTATCTGAAACGGAAACTAGTGTCGAGGCTGTTGTTGAGACTGATGCGTCTGAAGGCGTTTCTGAAAGTGATACTGAGCCTGAAGTGTCGGATACGCAGGCTGTGGTAGAAACGGCTGTTTTTGTTGATGAAAAAGCGACGAGTACGCCAGATATTCCGGCACCGATTAAAACGCCCGAAGTGCAGAAGGGGGCAGCTGAAGGTGTGAGTCATCACGCTTTGGAAGCGACTTCTAATTCTATTCGGGTGAATATTGATAAAATTGATAGTTTAATCAATATGGTAGGTGAGTTGGTGATTACCCAATCTATGTTGGATCAGATTGGCGAAAATTTTGATAGCTCACGCATTACGCACTTACGGGATGGTTTAGCGCAATTAGAACGTAATAGCCGCGAGTTACAAGAAAACGTGATGCGTATTCGTATGTTGCCTATCAGTTACTCATTTAATCGCTTTCCGCGCTTAGTTCATGATTTGAGTGCCAAATTTGGCAAAAAAATTGAGTTAAAATTGTCGGGTGAACAAACTGAATTAGATAAAACGGTGTTGGAAAAAATGAGTGATCCGCTGGTGCATCTTGTACGTAATGCACTTGATCATGGCATTGAAATGCCAGAACAGCGTCGCGCAGCGGGTAAATCAGAAACAGGAGAACTACACTTACACGCTTTTCACCAAGGGGGTAATATCATTATTCAAATCAATGATGATGGGGCCGGTTTTGATTTGGATAAGATTCGCGCTAAAGCAATAGAAAAAGGGTTTTTAAATTATGATGAGCATCCTAGCCAGGAACAATTATATGATCTGATTTTTCAGCCCGGTTTTTCGACGGTAAGCCAAGTCACTGATGTTTCTGGACGGGGTGTGGGTATGGATGTTGTCCGTCGCAATATTCGTGCATTAGGCGGTTCAATTGAAGTGAAATCTCAACGTGGAAAAGGTTCAACGTTTACGATTCGCTTACCGTTAACCTTGGCGATTTTAGATGGGCAACTGGTGCGCGTTGGAGAAGAAATCTACATTTTGTCTTTGCTTTCTATCATTGAATCATTGCGTATCAAAACGGAATTGGTTAATTCTTTTGCGGGTTTTGCAGAGGTATATAGATTACGCGATGAATATATTCCCATTTTGCGCCTATATGATTTATTTGGGATTACGCCTACCAGCAGAAAATTGGAACACGGTTTGTTGGTAATAGTTGAAGGCGATGGTCAAAAAATGGGTTTATTTGTAGATGAATTACTTTCTCAACAACAAATTGTGATTAAAAGCTTAGAAAGCAATTATAAAAAAGTAGAAGGCCTGTCTGGTGCAACCATTTTAGGTGATGGCAGTGTGGCCTTGATTTTAGATGTCGCCGGACTCATTCACCTATTCCAGAGTCAAATCAAAGCACCCCATACGCGTTTCCATTTCCTTTCAGGAGTTCGCTATGAACGATGAGACTAGCCCAGTTGCTAATAAAAAATATTTAACGTTTGTTTTAGCTACCGAAGAATATGCGGTAGATATTTTACGTGTGCAAGAAATCAAAGGTTGGAATAAAGTCACCAAGATACCGAATACGCCTGATTATATTTGTGGCGTGATTAATTTACGCGGCACGATTGTGCCGATCATTGATTTGCGTTTACGTTTTAGTCTGGAAGAACAAACTTATGGGGCAATGACTGTTGTCGTGGTTGTTAAAGTGCTTTCGGACAGCAATAAAGAACGCATTATGGGTATTGTGGTTGATGCCGTTTCGGATGTGTACGATGTGCCGGAAAACCAGATTCAGCCGCCTCCTGATTTTGGGAGCGTGATCAGCACCGAATTTGTCAAAGGCTTAGCGACTGTGGATGAAAAAATGGTCATCATATTAGATATTGATCGTTTACTCAATTCCAAAGAGTTAGCCCTTGTTGAATCTATTGCTCACTGATTTTGTGGTTATTTTTTCGATCTATGCAAAAAATAACGCAAAGACGCAAGCTTTAGAGCGGGATGGTGGGCAAGTTCGTTTCGACGCTGGGCGTCGAAACGAACTTACCCACCCTACATATTAATTAATATCAAATTGTTCATTGATAACTGTTATGCCATTTCTTGCTAATTTGAAAATTAAATATAAATTGGCCTTGATGCTCTTTTTCCCGCTGTTGGGCTTGTTATATTTTTCTATCACCTTGATGATTGAAAAAGCACAAACGGCAGAGGATATGGCGGGTTTGGCCGAATTAACACAATTAACCATTACACTCAGTCACATCGTTCATGCTGTGCAATTGGAACGGGGTGCCAGTAGTTTATTTTTAAAAAACCAAGGGCAGAAATTTTATAAGGAACTTTCTGAGTATCGTGCCCAGACTGATTCTGCTATCACCGATTTAAACCGTTTTGTACAAGAATTTGATACGCATGGCTATGAAGCCGATTTTTTGACGCGCTTAGCTCAAATACGCAAAGCACGGACGGGTTTTAAATCTATTCGTGAAGCGGTTAGCTCGCTCAGTATCCAACAACCGGAAGCGGTGAAACGCTATACTGAAATCAATAATTTGTTATTTCAGTTCGTGATACAGTCTACCCATCTCAAAAATTACAAAGACGTTTTTCCCTTAAAACTGGCTTATATTAATTTATTGAAGGCCAAGGAAAAAGCGGGATTAGAACGTGCTTTGCTTTCTGCCGTGTTTAGTCAAAATGCGGTGCAACCGATACAATTTCGCATATTTGCTGAACTCGTCGCCGTAGAAGACGCTTATTTGACTCATGATTTGATGAATTATTTAACGGCCGATCAAAAGCGTTTTTTAAATGATAATTTGTTGTCAGGGCAATTTATTGAAGAAACCACACGTCTGCGTGACATTGTTTATGCGGCTGAGGAGGCGAAATGGGTACTGCAAAAAAACGTTGATCCGGAATACTGGTTTTCTATGCAAACCGGCAAAATTAATTTGCTCAAAGCGGTTGGCGATAAAATCGCTCACGATTTAAAGCTTAAAGCGGATGAGACGAGTCAAACGGCTTATACTGATTTTATCAACCTTCTAGGGATGATGATAATCGTTATTGGCTTGGCTATCACGTTTTTTGTTATGGTATTGAGGGGCACAACGAGGGGTTTGGAACAAGCTGTCGGTATTGCTAATGCGATTGCTGAGAACAATCTTTCAAATCAAATTGAAATCAATCTGAAAGATGAAACCGGATTGCTATTGCAAGCGTTTGCACGGATGCAAAATCAATTACGTGAACGCATTGAAAAAGATAAACGGATTGCTGATGAAGCGCTGCGTATCAATCGTGCTTTGGATAGTGCGACAACCAATATTTTAATTACAGACGCTGAGTACAACATCATTTATCTCAATGAAACCGCGCAACGTTTGTTCCAAACTGAAGAAGAAAAGATTCGCCAAGCTTTACCTGATTTTGATGCTAGTCGTATGTTGGGTGCCAATTTTGATCTCTTTCATAAAAAACCGGCCTATCAACATATGGTATTAGATAAATTGACGAGCAGTCGCGGTTTAAGAATAACGATAGGCGAATTAAGTCTTGATCATATCATCACGCCTGTGATCAATGATCGGGGTAAACGTCTGGGCATGGTTATTGAGTTCAGTAACCGAACGGCTGAAGTGGCTACTGAGCAAGAAATTAATCAGGTTATTCAAGCCGCTTCTCAAGGTGACTTTCAACAACGTATTCAGCTTGAAGACAAGAGTGGTTTTTTTAAAACGTTTAGTGAAAGCGTTAACCAAATCATGGCTTTTAATCAGCGAGCGATTGAAGACATTCTACACATCATATCCGCTCTTGCGGATGGCGATTTGACTCAACAGATTGAAAATAATTACTTAGGGGCTTTTGAGCAGTTAACAAATGACATGAACACGACGGTTCATAAGTTGACCGAAATTATGACGGCTATCTCGCAGACGGCGGGCACGGTGAATCGGGCAGCTTCTGAAATCTCTCAAGGCAATACCCATCTGAGTATACGCACAGAAGAGCAAGCGGCTTCACTAGAAGAAACGGCTACCAGCATGGAACAAATGACGGGCTCCGTGCGACAAAATGCTGATAATGCGAAGCAAGCTGCCCAATTAGCCAGCACTGCTAAAAACAGTGCCGAAAAAGGGGGCGAGGTTGTCGGAACGACTATAGTGGCGATGACGGAAATCAGCAACAGTAGCCATAAAATCACAGACATTATTAGCGTCATAGATGAAATTGCCTTTCAAACCAATCTGTTAGCACTGAATGCGGCGGTAGAAGCGGCGCGTGCCGGTGAGCAAGGAAGGGGTTTTGCCGTAGTGGCTTCTGAAGTGCGTAACCTAGCTCAACGCAGTGCTGCTGCGGCGAAAGAAATTAAAGGGTTGATAAAAGACAGTGTTGCCAAAGTTGAAGAAGGCACGAAGCTGGCGAATAAATCAGGTGAAACGCTGAAAGAAATTGTTTTAGCGGTGAAAAAAGTGAGCGACATCATTGCCGAAATCGCAGCGGCCAGTCAGGAACAATCGGCCGGTATCCAGCAAGTCAATAAAACCATTGCACATATGGATGAAATGACACAGCAAAATGCGGTTTTGGTTCAAGAAACCGCGACAGCCAGCAGTGCGATGAAAGAACAAGCGCAAAGCCTGAAAGAACAAGTCGCCTTTTTCAATATTGGTGAGGAGATGTTATTTGAGGATGAAAACATTGTTCACCAGCCAATCCCTAATCAGCTTAATCAGCGAAATGCGAGGCTTCCTGTTGAACCTATTCAGCGTTTAGCGCCACCGCCTGAGCAAGATCATGAATGGAAAGAGTTTTAAATCAATGATGCAATGATTATCATTTGTAGGGGCAAGCCCTTGTGGTTGCCCTTTTTTGTGTTTAACCCAATCGAAAATGCTAAGTACTGAACCATAAATTTTCAGGTATTTTAAATAAACCGAAAGGGGGCAACCACAAGGGATTGCCCCTACACAATGTCATGTAGGGGCAATCCCACGCGCAAGCCCTTTGTTGTAAAATACCTGTTTATTTGTGCTTCAGTACTTATAGCCACAGCTTCCACCTGTTGATAAAGGTTCAAAAAGGGCTTCAAAGGTGGTGGTGGGGTTGAATGTGAAAACGTCTGCGACGAGATAAACCCTATTCAAAAAGAAGGGAATTTATGAAACCCAAAGTTTATATTGAGACATCAATACCCAGTTTTTACTATGAAATTCGTACAGAACCTGAAATTATTGCACGTCGGAATTGGACTCATCAGTGGTGGAATGACTATCAACAGAATTATGAAATTGTTTCCAGTGATGCAGTCGTTGATGAACTGAATAAAGGAGATTATCCGACTAAAGCTTCAGCTTTAGAATTTGTTAACAAGCTACCACTTCTACCATTTGAGGAAGACATTTCAGAAATCGTGCAAAATTATATCCAGCATAAGTTGATGCCAAAAGATCCTCTAGGCGATGCACTTCATCTGGCTTTGACTTCATATCACAAATGTGATTTTCTGTTAACTTGGAATTGCAGAAACCTTGCGAATGCGAACAAATTTGTTCCTATCAAGCGTATTAATACATTGTTGGGTTTATATGTACCCACTTTGGTAACTCCCCTTGAATTGATAGGAGTATAAAATGAAAAATGATCCTGTTCTTGACAAAATCAGAGAAACTCGGCACCTGATTTCCGCACAATGCCAACATGATCCCAAAAAGCTGGTTGCGTATTACCTCCAGCGACAAAAGGAACGTGAAAAAAAATGGGTAGACTATAAGGCCGATACAAAGGTAGCCTCAGCTTAATGCAGGGCTTCCTATTGAACCACTCAAGCGTTTAGCGTCACCACCAGAGCAAGATAGTGAATGGTAAGAGTTTTAAATCACTATTCAATTTTTTAATACAGAATAAATAACGCAAAAGACGCAAGCGGCGCAAGGATTTCGACTCTTGAAAGATAGCGTCTTTAGCGTCTTTAGCGTCAAAGCGCGTTTATTTCATTTTGATAATTAAGGTAAAAAAATGTTTCATTTAACACAAGCCCAGAAAAGAATGGTGACTTATGTCGCGCTATTTCTAGGGTTATTTCTAGGCTATTTCTTGTTGCAAGATATCAGATGGCAGGGCAGTCAACAACTCCATACTTTGATGGAAATTGTGGCTTCCTTGTTAGCTTTTATAATCGGTGTGATGGCCTTAGTGCGTTTTTATACTAAGAAAGATAACACCTTTTTGTTTATTGGTGCCGGATTTTTTGGCACAGGTTTTTTAGATGCTTATCACGCCATTGTTACTTCCTCTTTTTTTGAACACTATTTTCCCTCATCCTCTTCTTCATTGGTTGCTTGGAGTTGGGGTGCTTCACGCCTTTTTTTGGCTATCCTGTTATGGTTAAGTTGGTTATTTTGGCAAAAAAAGGAGAAACAAGAAGAGGTGAAAATAGTCAATGAATGGGTTGTTTACTTGGGTATAGCAGTATTGACGTTAGCCAGTTTTTTCTTCTTTGCCTTCGTACCTCTACCAAGAGCTTATTATCCAGATTGGTTTTTCCATAGGCCACAAGAATTGATCCCCGCCTTCTTTTTTCTATTAGCCTTGATGGGTTATTTAAGTAAAGGGCTTTGGAAAGAAAATGATTTTGAACACTGGCTTATTCTGGCAATCATTGTGAGTTTGATGAGTCAAGTGATGTTCATGTCTTTTTCAGGTCACTTGTTTGATACTATGTTTGATACAGCCCATCTGCTCAAAAAAGCCAGTTATCTTTGCGTACTGACTGGTTTACTGATCAGTATGTATGCCATCTTTAAAGAGTCTGAAAAACTCTTGCTGTCTTACGCGGAACAAACGAGTCATTTAAGGAAAAATATCACTCGAAACAAAATCCTGAATGAAAAAAACGTGCGTTTTAATTGTGCATTGAATAACTCAACAACAGCCATTTTAATGACTGATGCGGATTACAACATTATTTACCATAATGACTCAGCCCAACGCTTGTTTAAAAATGAACAAGATAAGATTCGCAAAGACTTATCTCATTTTGATGCCAATCGCTTGCTCGGCACTTCTTTTGAAGCTTTTCATAAAGAACCATCTTTGAAGCGTCAGTTGTTAGATAAATTGACGAACAAAAGCCCCGCGATGATAACCATCGGGGGAATCACGCTTGATCATATTATTACACCTGTGATTAATGACAATGGCGAGCATTTAGGGGTAGTGATTGAGTTCAATAACCGCACTGCTGAATTAGGCGCTGAACAAGAAATTAAGCGCGTCATTGAAGCAGCCTCTCAAGGTGATTTCCAACAACGCATTAACCTTAAAGACGAAAACGGCTGTCTCAAAATAGTCAACGAGGGTATCAATCAAATTATGAGTTTTAATCAACAGGCTATGGAAGATATGAGCCGCATTTTTGCTGCCCTAGCCGAGGGCAATTTGACTCAGAAGATTGAACATCAGTATATTGGGGCCTTTGAACAGTTAAAGCATGATGTCAATACAACGGTTCATAAGTTGACCGAAATTATGACGATTATATTGCAGACAGCCGATAAAGTGAATTGTTCTGCCACTGAAATCTCTCAAGCGAATACGAGCCTCAGTCAACGCACGGAAGAGCAAGCAGCCTCATTAGAAGAAACAGCGGCCAGTATGGAACAAATGACGAGTTCTGTGCAACAAAATGCGGAACATGCTAAACAAGTGGCTCAATTAGCGGTAAATGCTTTAGAAAGTGCGGAAAAAGGGGGGGAAGTTGTCGGAGCCACTATTGTCGCGATAACGGAAATCAGCACCAGCAGTCAAAAAATCACAGACATTATTGGTGTGATTAATAATATTGCTTTTCAAACCAATTTGTTAGCACTGAATGCGGCAGTCGAAGCTGCGCGTGCTGGCGAACAAGGGCGTGGTTTTGCGGTAGTGGCAACAGAAGTGCGTAATCTTGCGAAACGCAGTGCCGAGGCGGCTAAAGAAATTAAAGCGTTAATTCAAGACAGTGTTTTGAAAGTTGAAGAAGGCACACAACTGGCGAACCAATCAGGTGAAACCCTTCAAGAAATTGTTTTAGCGGTGAAAAAAGTCAGCGATTTGATTTCAGAAATTGCCACAGCCAGTCAAGAACAATCATCAGGTATCAACCAAGTCACTCAAGCCATTGCTCAAATGGATAACATGACACAACAAAATGCCACCTTGGTAGAAGAAGCCACTGTTGCCAGTCATACAATGAAAGAACAGGCACAGTATCTGAAAGAGCAAATTGCGTTTTTCAAGGTTGGGGGAAAGGGGAAAAGTGATAAGTGTATGTAGGGGCAATCCCTTGTGGTTGCCCTTTTGCAGTAATTATACTGCACACGGGCATAATTTAAACTTATGTAGGGTGGGTAACGTGTGTTTGTTGCCCACCATTAATTCGTAGGGTGGGTAACGTGTTTTTGTTGCCCACCATCTTAAATGTAGGGTGGGTAACGTGTGTTTGTTGCCCACCATTAATTCGTAGGGTGGGTAACGTGTTTTTGTTGCCCACCATTAATTAAAACGTATTTCACGCTTTCACTTAATAAGTTTCGCTTCGCTATACTTATTAAGTGAAATAAAGTTGCGCGCAACTTCTTAAGTGAGCCTTCGGTGCGCGAAGCTAAATGTGAAATGGTGGGTAACTAACTTTTTTTTAAGATAAATGGTGGGCAACAAAAACACGTAGGGAGCCCATTTCATGCTAAAGTTTAGCTTCGCTGACCTTCGGTTCGCTTCGCTATACTTCGCTGCGTGAAATATTGATTTGAATGGGGCAGGCAACAAAAACACGTTTCGCGCCAAAAGTTTTTTGAGCCTCAATTTTTTTGCTACCCCACCCTACGTTTTCCTTTACCACCCCCACTGTTGTTGCGGTCCCCAGTTTTGTTGGTTCCAAGGTTGTTGGCCTTGGGGCTCCCAGTTTTGTTGGCCCCAGTGTTGTGGTTCCCAGTTTTGTCTCTGTTGGCCCCAGTGTTGTCTCTGTTGGCCACAATGTTGGCCATATTGGCCACAATTTTGGCCATGTTGGCCCCTGTATTGGCCTTGTGGGCCACAGTGTTGCCCCCATGGTTGCCCCCAATTTTGGTTGGGTTGGCCCCAATTTTGGCCCCAATTTTGGTTGGGTTGGCCCCAGTTTTGGCCCCAATTTTGGTTGGGTTGGCCCCAATTTTGGTTGGGTTGGCCCCAATTTTGGTTGGGTTGGCCCCAATTTTGGTTGGGTTGGCCCCAATTTTGCCCACCGTTTTGGCCCTGTTGGCCCCAGTTTTGTTGGCCTCCAGGATTATTGGCTAGCACGACTTGGCTACCAAAAAACAAACTACTTGCCATTAAGGCTGTACTGACGGTTTTCAAGGTAAGTTGCATGAAGATTCTCCATTTTCTATGCCATAAAAAAATACAATAATAATAATAGCGGAATCATTAATCAACCCTTTTTTTAATAAGTATTTGCAGATTTTTTTTCACAGCACGACGCAAAGGATTTTAACTCGCCAGCATTGGGTTTATAAAGATAACTCCATTTTAAATCAGTAATAATAATAAAACATAAGAACTTATGAACTTCACGTTTTTTCTAATAGGCTAAAACAATACGGATAAGGATTTTTAGCATCGGCTAGAAAAACTTGGCGATCCATTTCTTGCCATTGCTCAGGATCAAATTGAGGGAAATAAGTATCGCCCCGAAATTCGCCTTCTACCCAAGTCACATACATCCGTTGTACATAAGGCAATAACTTATCATAAACGCTTGCTCCCCCTATCACAACAGTCTCCTCATATTGTTGGCTAAAAGCCAACACCTCATCCAAAGAATGTAAAACTTCACACCCCGTCTTTGTTAATGAGGGATGACGACTCAGTATAACATTTAAGCGGCCCGGTAAAGGGCGGCCAATAGACTCATAAGTCTTGCGCCCCATAATAATGGGTTTACCCATAGTCACAGCCCTAAAATGTTTCAAATCGGCAGGCAAATGCCAAGGCAAAGCATTATCACAACCTATCAACCGATTTTTATCCATCGCAACACACAAACTCAACATTATCAGTTATCAGTTATCAGTTATCAGTTATCAGTTATCACACTTGCACCGATCACTTTTCACTTGAATGAATGCTTTTCGCGCATTTCATCTCGCGTTTTGCAGTCAATACATTTAGTCGCCGTCGGCCTCGCCTCAAGGCGGCGGATGCCAATATCTTCGCCGCAACTCACACAAAAACCATATTCGCCTGTTTCAATGGTTTTTAAAGCCATATCAATTTTTCTAATTAATTTACGTTCCCGATCACGGGTGCGTAATTCGATTGTGAAGCCTTCTTCTTGTGTGGCGCGATCATTAGGATCAGGATAGTTGGCAGCATCATCTCGCATGTGATGCACTGTTTTATCAACATCAACCATTAAATCTTTTTTCCACTGCAATAAAATTTGCTGAAAGTGTTGAAGTTGTCCATCGGACATATACTCTTCCCCTTCCATTTGCGAATAAGGGGTAAAAGAAAGTTCGCTTGTGTTCATTGCCATTTCCTTTTCTCAACAGGAATAAAAAGGCGGCTATCTATACCAAAACAACCTCAAACAAGCAAGTTTTGTTATTAATTTAACAATTAATCAATCATGGCGTATCGGGCGGGCATAAGTGTTGGCCTTTATCAGTAGAGACGCGATGCCTCGCGTCTCTTCTGGTAGACGCGAGGCATCGCATCTCTACAATTCAGACGCGAGGCTTCGCGTTTCGACAAACCAGAGACGCGAGGCATCGCGTCTCTACAATTCAGACGCGAGGCTTCGCGTTTCGACAAACCAGAGACGCGAGGCTTCGCGTCTCTACAATTCAGACGCGAGGCTTCGCGTTTCGACAAACCAGAGACGCGAGGCTTCGCGTTTCGACAAACCAGAGACGCGAGGCATCGCGTCTCTACAATTCAGACGCGAGGCTTCGCGTTTCGACAAACCAGAGACGCGAGGCATCGCGTCTCTACAATTCAGACGCGAGGCTTCGTGTTTCGACAAACCAGAGACGCGAGGCTTCGCGTCTCTACAATTCAGATGCGATGCTTCGCGTTTCGACAAACCAGAGACGCGAGGCATCGCGTCTCTACAATTCAGATGCGATGCTTCGCGTTTCGACAAACCAGAGACGCGAAGCATCGCGTCTCTACAATTCAGATGCGATGCTTCGCGTTTCGACAAACCAGAGACGCGAGGCATCGCGTCTCTACAAATTTATAGATATAATCTGACGAAGATATTGTTAAACAATCAAAATTATTATAATCTGTAATGATCTGGTTAATATTGAAAACGATTGATTTAATCAGCTTCAATCCTGATAATCAGTCCAATCAGCGTTCTATTTGTTAGAATTGCCGCGAACCGACACAAAAAACTTGAGCTTCAGACACCAAAAACAAATGACTAGATTACTGATAATTGAACAGCGATAACTGATAACTGATAACTGATAACTGATAACTGATATGCTTGCTGCCGTTAATATTTCGCAAGTGCATAAGCACTATGACAATCTACAGGCCCTTGCCGGTGTGAATTTTGACATTCCCAAAGGCTGTTTTTTTGGTTTATTGGGGCCTAATGGGGCAGGAAAATCCACTTTAATCAATATCATGGCCGGATTAGTTCGCCCTTCGCAGGGTACAGTGCGTATTATGGGGCATGATGTGCTACATCAATGGCGGCCAGCACGACATGCTTTAGGTGTCGTTCCCCAAGAACTGGCTATTGATCCCTTTTTCACCGTCACTGAAATACTGCGATTACAATCAGGCTATTTTGGATTGGGACGAGAAAATCAACCCTGGATTGATGAATTATTGCACATCTTAAAGCTCAGTGATAAAGCGAATACTAATTCGCAACACTTATCTGGTGGTATGAGACGACGGGTATTGATTGCCCAAGCTTTAGTCCATAAACCCCCAGTAGTCGTATTGGATGAACCCACAGCAGGAGTAGATGTCGAATTACGCAAAGCCTTATGGGCATTTACCCAACAGCTACATCAAAACGGGCATACCATTGTTTTAACCACCCACTATCTCGAAGAAGCGGAAAACCTATGTGAACAAATCGCTATTTTAAATCACGGGCAATTAGTAGCCCTTGACAGTAAAACAGCCTTATTAGCGCGTTATCCCTATCGTTTATTACGCTTAACGCTGAGCGATCACAAAGCCGTTTTACCAACCGTTTTGCAAGATAAAGTACAATCCTTTGTCGATGAGGAACTCGTTTTGCGCTTACATCGTGACAATGATCAAATCAGTGCGATTTTGGACACCTTACGCATAAACAATATTCAATTCACAGATTTACGCACAGAAGAACCGGGTTTAGAAGAAGTGTTTATGAGTTTGACGGGTTAATGTAGGGGCGAACCTACGTGTTCGCCCAAATAAAGGTTCGCCCAAATAAAAATGCGCCTGTTAAAAAATAGGCACTAGACAAACTAAAAAGGGAGGATATCAACCATTATGGAAGCTTTTATTTCTTATTCCCGTAGAAATAAAGAATTTATACAAACGTTAGCATCAGCCTTAAAAAAAGCAAACAGGGAAGTTTGGGTAGATTGGGAAGATATTCCACAAGGAGCTGAATGGTGGAAGGAAATTGAATCCGGTATTGAAGGGGCGAATGCCTTTCTCTTTGTGATCACCCCAGATTCCATGACATCAGAAGTCTGTGCCTGGGAACTCAATCATGCCATCAAACACCACAAACGCTTAATTCCTATATTACATCAGGAAGTTTCAGGCGAAATACCGCCCCAAATTGCGGCCATTAACTGGATTTTTTTTCGTGAAAGTGATGATTTTGATCACGCTTTTGCAAGCTTGCTTAAAACACTAGATACTGATTTGGAACGAACACGTAAACATACTCGTATACTCCGGCGTGCTGTCGAATGGGAAAGTCATCAACGTGATAAGAGTTTTTTACTGCGTGGCCAAGATTTAAGTAATGCACAACACTGGTTGACTCGAGCCATTGAGAAGCCACCTCAACCAACACAATTGCAAACGCAATATATTGTTCAAAGTGTCCGGGCACAGTCCAAAAGCCAAAACAGAAAGTTAGCAGCGGCGTTTGCAGCCTTCATCATTGCCGTTGCACTCGGATTAGTTGCTCTTTATGAAGAGCATAAGGCAAAACAAGCACGCAATCACGCCACTATCAGCCAGATTCGTGCTTTAACGTCGTTATCAGAAGCGCGTTTAGCCAATCACGATGAATTAGGGGCACTGCTGGCAAGTGTCAAAGCCGCTAAGCAATGGCAAACATTTTCATGGCTTGCGGATGATGAAAGCTATCAGAAAGAGATATTAGATTTAAAAAACCAAGTTCATCAGACTTTGAATGAAAGCATTTCAGAAACACGAGAACGTAACCGTTTAGAATTACATGCTGACAGAGTGCAAACCGTGCGTTTTCGCCCCAATACGGAAAAAGGGGAAAAAAATGTTATCGTCTCAGGTGCTTCAGATGACAAAATCATTGTGTGGAATCAGGCTGGCAAGCCAATCAAGACTATAAAACAACATAAGGGGAGTGTGTATGACATCAGTATCAGTCCCAAGGGGGATTTTTTCGCCTCGGCCAGTGCTGACAAAACGGTCAAAGTGTGGAATTTCAAAGGTGAATTATTGGCAACACTTGATCATCTCGCCGAAATACATGGTGTCAGCATCAGTCCTGATGGTCAGATGATTGCGATTGCCAGCAATGAACGCTATGTCGGATTGTGGCACAAAAATAACGAAAAATGGGAACGGATTGACGACTTTAAATTCAAACATGATTCGGCCGTGCAAGCTGTCCTTTTTAGTCACGATGGTAAAATATTCGCCTCGGCCAGTTCAGATCGCACCGTGAAATTATGGCAAGTGGCTAACTCGACTCACTTGGTATTAAAAGCCACTTTAACGGGTCATGATGACCGGATTTATGGCCTGAGTTTTAGCCCTGATAATCAAACCTTAGCCTCTGCAAGTGCAGATAATACCATTCGATTGTGGAAACTCAATGACATCCCGATGGATGGTGGCAAGTGGAACAAATCCACTGAGATCCAAGCCCATACTAATTGGGTTTTTGATGTCCAATACAATCCTAAGGGAGATATGCTCGCCTCTGCCAGTGCCAGTGGCACAGTTAAACTTTGGAGCCGCGATGGCACCTTATTGAAAGTCTTTAAAAATCCGTCTGTCAGAATGACCGGCGTGAGTTTTAGCAGTGATGGAAAATGGTTGGCTTCTGCGGGGGGAGATAACACAATTAGATTGTATGATATGGAAGCGGGCACGTCAGTGAAAATTATTGAAGGTCATCAATCTGGCCTCAAAGATGTTGATGTGAGCTTTTCAAACGCTTCACTACAAACGATTGCTTCAACCGGAACAGATGGTACTGTTAGACTTTGGGATAGTCAAACTTATCAGTTACTCCGAACGTTAAAGACGAGAGTCAGCGCCAGAGATGTTGATTACGTGCCAAACAGTGACTTGTTAGCCGTTGCCACTTATGAAAATACGGTTCAATTTTGGCCAGTACACAAATCCTCAGATAAACCGATTTACACGATTTCCCAAGAACAAACACAAGGCAAAGTCAGGAGTATTGCCTTTAATTCCAAAAACCGTTTATTCGCGACGACTCAGTCGAACCTGATTCAACTGTGGACTTTGAAAATAGAAGGGAGAAGACTACAAGCTGAAAAACGGGGAAAACCCTTAGAAGGACACAAAAAATCAGTCAATGCCCTGAGTTTCAGTCCAGATGGGAAGTACTTAGCTTCTGGGAGTGCCGATCACACCGCTATTCTCTGGTACTTTGATGAGACTAACTCGTTAGTCACACACACCGTTTTAGAGGGAGAAAAAGGGCATGATAGTTGGATAAACAACCTGAGTTTCAGTCCTGACAGTCAGTACTTGGCTACAGCGAGTTCGGATCACAGTATCAAACTCTGGCATGTGAAAGAGGGAACATGGTTAGCGACGACTCAAGAAGCCGAACAACATCAAGATTGGGTTTGGGATGTTAGCTTTGCTTCTCAACGGCCCACGCCAGAGCATAATGACTACAATTTTGTTTCAGGCAGTGCCGATAACACCATAAAACTGTGGCGTTATGCTTCTGAAGGAAACAAAATCGAATTGCTTAGGACACTGAAAGGACATGAAGGTTGGGTACGAGCTGTGAGTTTTAGCAATGCGGGTGATGAGATTATATCAGCCAGTGCTGATAAAACCGTCAGGTTTTGGGAATGGCAGCACTTTAAAGAGAAAGCCAAGTTTGATGATCATACCAAATTACTGGACAAGGGATGTCGATTGTTAAAAAATTACTTGGAGAATAATGACAATTTGAAATACACAGATCGTCAAGTGTGCCAGTAGAGACGCGATGCTTCGCGTCTCAGAATCGAACAGAATTTCGTCTCAGAATCGCGTTTTTACGAAGTAGAGACGCGATGCTTCGCGTCTCAGCCTCGCGTCTCAGAATCGCGTTTCTACGAAACAAAGACGCGAAGCATCGCGTCGAAACGTGTAGTAAGTACTGAAGCACAAATAAACAGATATTTTAGCGCAAAGGGCAACCACAAGGGATTGCCCCTACATGGCATTGCGTAGGGGCAATCCCTTGTGGTTGCCCCATTTCAAAATACACG
>QNEL01000077.1 GCA_003645185.1 Candidatus Parabeggiatoa sp. nov. 3 | reverse complement strand
TTCGTGTATTTTGAAATGGGGCAACCACAAGGGATTGCCCCTACGCAATGCCATGTAGGGGCAATCCCTTGTGGTTGCCCTTTGCGCTAAAATATCTGTTTATTTGTGCTTCAGTACTTATGTGCCCTCTCAAGCTCAACTTTATGATCTGGGTGTACTAACAGATCAACTCTCCCGTTGTTTTAAGAAAGTGGCCACACTTGATACCCAAACTGGAGAACTCACACCCTTTGTCGCACAGAATGGAGATTCAACGCACCACAAACTCAATTACGCACAGTGGCAGCTTGGAATAGGCCCAGAAAGCAGGGCCGTAGAAGAAATGGCTATCTATGCTAAAACATTACAAAAAGTAGCACAAGCCATAAAGGCTGATGATCCACAACAAGAACTCAATCTCTGGCCCTGGCAGGTTCCCTATTCTGGACTTTCCAATAATCTACAGGCTTGGCTTGCTGAGCTTGAGCCTGATGCACTTGTCGTTTTAACGGCAGGCCCTTATCGCGGACTTTCAACGATTGCTGAATTATCCCCTAGCCTTTCGGCTACCAGCCGAGAAGATCACTATTCACTTCCATCTAATCAGGCATTATCCACAACCCATTTGACATGGCAGGAACGCTATTCTCTTAACATCAACAATCCGATATTTGGCTAATAATAGCCAAGTGCCTTTAACCACACTGTTCGGCACTCGTTCGTTATTCTTTGAGCTTCATTGGCGCGAGGAAAACCTCTTTCAAATCAACACACCGCTTGAAAACACTGAGCAATTATCCTTACCCTTATGGTTTCGGCCTATACTCTTTGCTGGAATAAACTTAACTTTTGGCAACCCCAGGTTGCCACCTGGGGCTATTCACATTTTCAGGCTAAAGTTTCGCTCCGCGAAACTTTAGCCTGAAAACCCCTTCAGGGTTGTGCGGATTCAAAAATCTCACTATCCGAAAACCCCGCCTTAAAGGCTCTTTTGAAATGATTTGAAGACTCATTACAATGACACGAAAAATCTTTAAAGAAGGTAAAAAATATACCTTCAGTGATTATTTTGAAATGAGGAATCCCACTGAAGAAATCGTCGCTGAATTGGGGTATTCATTTTCAACACAAGCCCTAACATTACCCCTTAGCACAGAAATTGATCAAGAATGGATTGATAATTTACGGGCATCCTATTATTTAATCATCCCCAAAATTTCCATCAACTCAGAAATCGCTAAAAGAGAATTAATGATTGCACCGATATTACATGGCGTGATCAGAAATGTTGAAGCCAGATTGAATATAGAATACCCTATAGAAATAGATGACAGATTGAGTGGTTACATTGATTATCTGTTTCGCTCAAAACAAGAACTGATTGTTATCCAAGCTAAAAAAGGTGATCTGGAAAAAGGATTTAATCAATTAGCCGCTGAAATGATTGCCGTTGATCACTATGAAGACAATCCTATTCCAAACATTTTATATGGCGCTATCAGTATAGGAGAAGTGTGGCGATTTGCCATCTTGGAAAGAGAAACTCAAAAGATAACGAAAGACATTCATACGTTTAGGTTTCCAGAAGATTTAGACAATATTGTTGCCATACTCACTGGCATTTTAAGCTAAAAGCTTATGGTGTGCCATCACTATGCTAAAATTCTACACTTTTTGTGAGTCTAGTTTTGAATTGCTTTATAATATTTTGCATCAATTTGCATACTTACTTTTTTAAGACGGAAAAATAACGCAAGAGACGCAAACGACGCAAGGATTTCGATTCCTCTCTATAGCGTCTTTAGCGTCTTTAGCTAATCATTAATCAGCGTTTCACGCAACAGTTTTTGCGCGCAAAAACTTTATTTCACGCTGAAGTTTCGCGGAGCGAAACTTCAGCGTGAAATCGTGAAAATCAGGACAATCAGTACAATCAGCGTTCTATCAGGTTTTTAGATTAAAGACGTTGTTGAATGTGATTAAACCGAATTGAGTCAATCTGTTTTTTCCGTCAATCCATTGTACTAGATAGTCAAGTCATACTGAGAAGTATAGCAAAAATAACGACTCAGCATCAGCCAATTGATTTTATTCGTGTCGTACTTTATTTAGGCAACGGGTAGTGAGAGGTGATATGATAAAACACTGATTGATTATACTGATTATCATGATTGACGCTGATTTTTTGATATAGATATTTAGATTATTATTTTCTCACGCATCGAGCTAAGCAACTTGGCACCTTTGCGTCTTTGCGACGCAAGCGTGAGGATCAAAAAAATCTATAGAACGCAGATTCTGCTTCTTATCATGATTGGCGCTCTTTCCTATCTACAAGCTGATACACCATCTACTGAAAACTTCGGAAAAATCTGTAAGTGGTTGATTTTATATTCACTTTCTTTATGTAATTTATTGAAATTATTAATTAACCGCCGAAAAGTTTTCCGAAGTTTTGAGTCTCTAATATTTATGCCGTCCAATTATGAGCTACAAACAACCACAGCCAAAAGCAGACCAATTGTTAGGACAAATCAGCCAATTGTCTCGTGAAGACGAGAAAAATGAAATCTTAATGCGTCGCCTCAGAAATGAGGCAGAATCATTAGTCAACCAATCTGGGCAAGCAAATGACTATATCGCTTTAGGCGCAATAGACACCGTTTTAAACAACCCGCTTCGAGTCAAGGAAACCTTTAATCAGGGCATCGAAAAGTATCCCAATGACTCACAATTACAGAGCAACTATGCGGTATCACTGGAGAAATTGGGATTTGTCAGCGAAGCAATGGACTACGCACAACGCGCTTATGCGTTGCATCAAGGGAATTTATTATTGTTAAATCACCTGATTGGACATTGCATTCAATCAGGGCATTTAACGGCGGCAAAACACTGGCTGGCACAATGGCAGCGATTACAACCCAATGAGCCTCATGGATACTTAGGTTTTGTTGAAAAGGCGAGAGAACTACTACTTCAGTCCAAGGTATCAGATGAGGCCGTAGCTGAACTGCTTCAGATTGCTTATGCCGTTTTGCATGACAATGGCATTTATTACATCCCGAAAAAAGAACTTTCCATTGAACAAGATGAATGTTATTTGACGTGGATAACTTACGACATCGAAATTCCACGCTCTATTGAGGAAAGTGTTGACTTAGGTGTTGAGTTAGCCGACAGATTTGCTCAAACAGAACTGGGTACCCGATTAAATGACAAAGTGCTTGTCCACTACACGCCGGGGTTAAAATACTGATGTCAATTGCTCCAGATGATCTGTTATCAAACGCGAAGAGATTATGTGAAGGAAAGCAAGAATTTGATTGGCGTTGTGCGGCGAGTAAGGCTTACTATGCCGCTTATCACCAATGCAAAGTCGCGGCCGAGACGTTGCCTGAGCCACCTTATGATTCTAAAGCAATGGGGGTTCATGATACCCTCATAAAAAAATTCTCCACCCAAAGTGATTTGAAATTCAAATCCATCGGGTTTATGCTCAGAGAAGCTAAACGCATAAGAAAAAAGGCAGATTATGACATTGATGATCTATTTGAACAATGGGAAGCTAAAGAGACTATTAAGTGGGCTGAGAAAATTTTGGCCAAGTTAATTGAATGAGAGTGCAGAGGCAGGCACTGGGGAGTACTGGGCTCATTGAATGAGATTAATATCATTTTTTGATTTTGTAGAGACGCAATGCTTGCGTCTCCTGCCTAATATCATTTTTTGATTTTGTAGAGACGCAATGCTTGCGTCTCCTGCCTAATATAGCATTTTTCGTTTGGGTTAAATACAAAAAGGGCAACCACAAGGGCTTGCCCCTACGAAGGGTGTATTTAGCGTAGCTTCCCTTCGGTTCATGCAATCGGGAAACGCTATATCATTTTTTGATTTTGTAGAGACGCAATGCTTGCGTCTCGTGCCTAATATCATTTTTTGATTTTGTAGAGACGCAATGCTTGCGTCTCCTGCCTAATATCATTTTTTGATTTTGTAGAGACGCAATGCTTGCGTCTCCTGCCTAATAATCGTCAATCTTTTAAAAACTTGATAGTCGAATATCAGGTTTTTATAGCGTTTCCCGATTGAATAAAGTAGATTTATACCAAGTAGGTATGCAAATGCGATCTGGGCGCATTCCCAAAAAAAGGCCCATTATCAATCAATTGCACCTTCGCGATAAATTTATAACGAAAATCGCACCACCGCAATAAATTCGTAATAAAAGTCACACAACCGCAAAATAAATTTGGAACGAAAATTGGGCTTTCGCAAATTTTTCAATAAAATCTTTCAATAAAATAAAATTTGTACTTCATTCAATCGGGAAACACTATAGATTTGTTCAAAAAATTAAAAATCCCTCACAAGCATTGAACTGGCTTAACGAGCAAGCCATTTAACCTTAGGAAATCCCATGAGAATAGCTAAAGCACAATTAAAACAAGAGATAGATCGTTTGGATGAGCAATATTTAGAATTGGTTTATAATACTTTTGTGTCAATTTTCATACTTATCCAACACCCCACCTTCAGTTGATCAAGTCGTGACTCAAACCGTCAATAAACTGTCTTTGCTGGATGTCTTAGCAAGGCTTGAAGAGATTGAAGATGAATAATTTCCCGATGTAGACACAAATTTATTGCCGCTAGACGACTGATAGCCAGTCATGCTTTAGCACTTAATTTGGTTATGGTAACGGCTAATGTCAGAGAATTTTTTCGCGTTCCTGATTTGAAGGTTGAAAATTGGCTTGAAAACAGTGAAATCCAAAAATGATTCTTTAAAATTTATGTTGCAGCTTAATTCAGATCATTCCGAAAAATAAAATACCCAGGGCAACCACAAGGGATTGCCCCTACTGATGTATTTGTGATTCCCAGTATCTTGTAGGGTGGGTAAGCGGGCGACACATACCCATTTAGTACAACGGATCATGGGATTTAACGGATTGATGAACGAAGCGTTATAGCGTTTCCCGATTGCATGAACCGAAGGGAAGCTACGCTAAATACACCCTTCGTAGGGGCAAGCCCTTGTGGTTGCCCTTTTTGTATTTAACCCAAACGAAAAATGCTATAGTAGCAATGCCATTGAATTAAGGGCAAACACACAAAGGGCAAACACACCGGTTTGCCCCTACGAAAAAATACGCTATATTGTTGATTTCAATGTGATTAAAACGAATTAAAGCTGATCTATTTGTGATTCCCAATGTCTTGTAGGGTGGGATCGCTTAGCGCCACAATCTCAAATCCATGCCAAAAATCTACCACCCGCTTGCCCACCATTGGCTCCCACAATCTCACAACAATGCCAAATGGTGGGATCGCAGTCGCCCCAGAATTAAATATTATCCCAAAATCGAACCAAACGCTTGCCCACCATTCCAAAAAAAGTCGCCCCTTTGAGATGATATAATGAAACATTAATTTCATCATTGGCGCTGATTTTTTGATAGAACGCTGATTTTGCCTCTTGTCATGATTGGCGCTGATGATAGAACACTCATGATGCTGATTTTGATTGGCGCTCTTTCCTATCTATAAGCTGATACCCTCTCTAATAGTTAATTGTTGTCGGATACGATTACAGATGACTATCTCAACATTCCTCAATTTTATTTGTAGAAGCCGTTGATGATAAGAATCGCCAACGGTTTGAGGTAGATTACACTTCTGAGGAAACCAGTGTCATTGTGCATCCTCAGTTCGTGCAAACGGGAAGTGTTTTAACATTGTAAACTTTACTAAAAAGTCCTATTTAAACTGATTTAAAACGCAGGAAATAATAATGCAAGCCATCGAATTTACATCTGACTTACACGATGGGATGATACCCATTCCAGAACGTTACAAAGACTGGTTTAAAAAACCGGTCAAAGTGATATTATTGACAATGGATTCATTACACCATAAATTGGATTCAACAGAACCTTTTGAATTAACAGAAGAAATGCGTGTAGCCGCTGCGGCAAAATGGTATGAATTAGGAAAAATTTCTCAAGAAAAAGCGGCAGAAATTGCCGGACTTAATCGTGAGGAATTTATGCTGACCTTATCCCGTTTACAAGTATCACCTTTTCAATACACCGTTCAAGAAATAGAGGAAGAATTACGAGATGCACATTGAAGAGGTGGTTATTGATGCTTCACCGTTAATCACTTTATTTCGGAGCCAGCAAGCAGAATTGTTAACGCAACTCTTTAGCAATATCTGGGTACCCGATGCGGTTTGGCAAGAAGTGACTGAGAGTGGATATAATGATTTGGCCAGTCAAGGTGTTGCGACTGTCAGTTGGCTCAAGCAAGTGACTGTCAATCAAATCCCTGAAGTGATTAGTCAACAGAATTTAGGCAGGGGCGAATCTGAAGTATTGAGTTTTGCCCTGACTTATCCGAAAGTACGTGCCATGTTAGATGATCATGCTGCTCGTCGCTGTGCAAAAAAGAGTGGTGTTTCTACTTTAGGCACTGGTGGCCTGTTGATTTTAGCTAAACAGCGTGGGATTATTCAATCGGTCGGAAAATCACTAGAGGCATTACGTGCAGCAGGAATGTGGCTATCAGATGATTTAATTCAAATGCTAACCACAAAAGCTGGCGAGTCTTAATTAATATTGAGTAGCACATCTTAACGAAATCAACGATCTCTGGGCACTGGGCTCATTGAATGGGATTTATAACGCAAACGACGCAAACGACGCAAGCATTTCGATTCTTTTCTTTAGCGTCTTTAGCGTCTGTTGCAAAAAAGCGCGTTTATTTTTTTTAATCGCAAGTTCATTCGTTGAACACTGGCGACACGCCAATGCCATTAATTCCAATGTTTCGTAGGGTGGGTAAGCGGGCGACACAATCTCAAATCCATACCCAAAATCTAACCGCCCGCTTGCCCACCATTCGGATCCCACAATCCCACAACAATGCCAAAGGCTGGGATCGCAATCGCCCCAGAATTAAATATTCTCCCAAAATCGAACCAAACGCTTTCCCACCATCCCAAATCAAACGGCACCTTTGCAATCCCCCGTCAAAGCCTCCAAAGCCTCAAAGGCTCTAAGTATCTAATATCTGCCTCGCAACGGCCAGACGTAGTTGGAGTTAGTCTTGCGGTCGATGCTCACGAAGCCGTTGTCGAGGTATACGTACCACGCGTAGTCCGTGTCGGTGGCAAACGGGGTAGACGACCAGTAGGGGTACGCCTGTACGCCCGAGAACGCATCACCTTCTTTCCAAGGGCCGGTACCAGCCGCATTGGAGAGTACGGGCTGCCTATAATTTTCCCTATCTATATATTTCTTATCAATCATCGCTACCCACTCCTCTTTAGTCGGTAAACGCCACATACCCTGTGTCGAACCATCACTCAAACCACATTGTCCATGAGCCAAATTAGCCGCGCTTTGCCGAGCCGTTTCCCAATTCTGATATCCAAAACAATTGGCATTCTTTAACCATATCAATCCACTGCTATTATCTGTAACGGTACCATCGCCATTGTCGGTATAGCGATATGATGAAGGTGCTGGAGACGGGGGTGACTCAACAACGGGTGGTGGCACAACAACGGGTGGCGGTGTAGCGACGACTTGTGGAGTGGCAGTAAAACTGCCCGAAGGGCTACTTTCCTGCCCCGTAGCGTTTACGGCTTTTAGCCAATAAGTATAGCTTGTTCCATTAACCAGTCCATTATGGGTAAATACCGTGCCTGAGACAGAAAGACTTTCAACCGCGCCTCCGGCACTTTGCCAGTAAACCGTATAAGAAGCGGCCCCCGTGACAGCTTGCCAAGTGAAGACGACTTGTGCATCGCCCGCTTCGGCTGATAAGGCTGTCGGGGCAGGGGGTGGTGTGATTTTCGCTTTTGGGATGGCGGCAACTTCTACTGACTTGATACCTTCACGCCCCATCGTATCTAGGGCTGTCACCGAATAGATATAAGTCACCCCATTAATCAATCCGGTGTGCATATACGACGTGGCCGTTACCGAAAGACTGGCTCCCGAACCATCAGAGGCTCGCCAATAAATGACATAAGAAGCGGCATCCGTCACGGGCCCCCAACTGAATACCACAGCACTCTCATCTGGCTGTGCAACAGGATGACTGGGTGCCGGGAGAACCGAGATACAATCAATCACGGGTATTGGTGGTGGTTCATCGCTTAAAGTCGTGGACACTTGGGCAATATTTGAACTATAAACCGCATCGCCATCCGTGAAGGGATTTTTGCCCTCCTCAACATAAACCGCATAGAAGGTATACTGCCCACTCAAACCCACCATCACTTCAAAATCCAAAATCTCATGCGCCTTTTTTGTGGCTTCCAATGACTCTCGGAAAAGTTGCGGCTTTGGACTGAAAGGCTCGAAGGCAAAGGGTGTCATAAATAATAAGGCACCAGTGGGTAATTGTACCGCTGACCATAAATCAACGCGGTGAAAGCGAGACGCGGCTTGTAGGTTTTCTTGTAATTTCAATGAGATACATTCACCTACGTGATAGGTAGGCTTTAATGGCGAGAAGGTGAGTTCAAAAGTTGCGCCGACTGTTTGGGTGACACAAAATAACACGATCAAAATGAGTTTTTGCATAATGCGAATCCTTATTGAGTGTTAGTACAGCGGATCAGGGGAATAAACGGATTAGTTTATTGCTGATTATAACGGATTTTGGGGGAGGGCGAACACGCAGGTTCGCCCCTACAAGATGCGTAGGAGGGCGAACACGCAGGTTCGCACAAGATGCGTAGGGGCGAACCTGCGTGTTCGCCCTTTCTTGCGACGTTCAAAGCCCCATTATTTCTAGGTGTCCCCAAAATCCGTTACAATCAGGTTTATTGGTAGCGTTTATTGGTAGCCTTCAGCCAATCCGTTTATACCGTTAATCCGTTGTACTAGATAGTCAAGTCATAATAATAAGTATAGCAAAAATAGCGACTCAGCATCAGCCAATTGATTTTATTCGTGTCGTACTTTAGGCAACGGGTAATGAGAGGTGATATGATAAAATACAGATGACGCTGATTATCATGATTGGCGCTGATTTTTTTTAATCTTAAGCAGTGTCAATCATTTACATCAGTTTTCTCAGCTTTCTATCTTTTTATTTATAAATAAATCTCACAATGGAAAACTCTTCACCTTCTGATAACACTCAAACCGGTTTCCAGATCGGCGATGTCGCGGGCAATGTGAGCCTACAAGCTGGCGGTGATATTGTGGCCGGCAATAAAACCGTTATTCAAAATATCATTCAGCAAACCCTTAAACAATTCACGTCTTCTCCCTATAAATTCCTCGCTTCTTATGATCTGTCTGATCGGGATATTTTTTATGGACGTTCAGCACTCATTGATGAATTAGCTGGTAAGGTGCCGCGTCATAAAACGATTATTATTAATGGTGCCTCTGGGGCCGGTAAAAGTTCTTTAGTCAATGCGGGTTTGATTCCCCGTTTGGCGGATAATGGGTATACCTACGTCTCTTTTCGTGATTATTCTGAACCGCTACAGCAATTGCGCGATTATTTAATTAAGCATCATCAGATTGTTGAAACGGCCTCGGCTTCTTTATTACAATTGATTCAGCATTTTAGAACACAAGATAGCCATTTAGTCGTCGTTTTTGATCAATTTGAACGTTTTTTGCTGAATGTGTCGCCTACGAAACGGCGTGCGTTTATTGAAGCGTTTAAGCAGTGTATGGATCATACCCATGCTCAAGAAATGAATTTTATTTTTACCTTACGTCAGGAGTTTTTGGGACAAATGTTGGCCGAGTTTGAGACGGTTTTGCCGACTTTCTTGAATGAATCGGCGCGTTTTAATTTACAGCCTTTAAGCTATAAGGAGGCGCGGGATGCGATTATCAAGCCGTTAGAGAATCTTGAGGTTAAAATCGGTTATGATGAGCAGTTTGTTGATGATGTTTTGTTAACAGGCTTGGTGGCTCAAACCCGTGAGCATGAGGGCATTAATCCGCCTCATTTGCAAATTGTCTGTAATCAATTGTATGAGGCAGCTTATCAGCGTTTAAACGCTCAAAGCATGGTTGTCATCAATGCGACACTTTATGAAGAATTGGGCGGCGCACAAGCGATTTTGCAAACTTACCTAGATAAGACTGTTGAAGACATCGCGCCTACACCAGAAAAAACGGCTATTGTTCATGCCTTGTTAAAAGCGATGATAGAAACGGCCGGTACGCGCCAATTTGTTTCTTTACCCGATTTGCACCGCGCTTTGCCGGATCGTTTAGAAATTGAACTCATTGAATTGATTGAGAAATTAAGAGAGAGACGGGTGGTAGAAGTTCGTCAAGCGAGTTATTCGTTATCGCATGAATTTATGGTGGAGAAAGTGCGAAGCTGGTTTGATGAACGTGAAATGGTGCGCCAGCAAGCGAAAGAAACGTTAGAGCGCGGTTTGGCTGAATGGAAAACCTCTGGGGCGCTGTTCAATGAAAAACAAGTTCGCACGATTCGCCAAGGGTTGCCTGATTTAACTGAAATAGAGCAACAATTGTTGCTTAAAAGCAAAGCGGCTCTTCAAAAACAAAAACGGGTTCGTCAGGCATGGATTGCCACTGTGGCAGCCAGTATTTTATTAGCGGTTATCGTGTCTGTGAGCTTTGGAATTTTATCGCGCCTTTCGGCGCAAAAAGCGGAACACGAAAGAAATCATGCCCTGAAAAACCAATCCTTATTTCTGGCAGCGATGTCACACCAAGAAACGCAAAAGGGCAATACGACGAATGGCACCTTATTAGCCTTGGAAGCCTTGCCCAAGTCGATAGCTCATCCTGACAGGCCTTTTGTGCAGGAAGCGCAAGTGGCTTTGTATAGCGCGGTGGCTAATTTGCGAGAACGTCGGGTGCTGATGGGGCATGATAAGCCGATTTCTCAGGCGAATTTGAGTCCTGATGGACAGCTGATTGTGACGGCTTCTGATGATAAAACGGCTCGTTTGTGGGATGTGAACACGGGGCAAGAAGTTGTGCAGTTAATCGGACATGAAGATGAAGTGTGGGATGCTCAATTCAGTCCGAAAGGGGAGCGCATTGTGACTGCTTCAAAGGATAATACGGCGCGTTTGTGGCGGGTGAATGGCTTCGCCATTTCGATTCTAAAAGGACATCAAAAGGCGGTTTATCATGCTGAATTCAGTCCTGATGGACAGCTTGTTGTCACGGCTTCCAAGGATAAAACTGCCCGTTTATGGGATGCGAAAAGTGGGCAACCGGTTGCCGTGCTTGAAGGGCATCAACATGCGGTGAGATATGCGACGTTTAGTCCAGATGGACAGTTTGTGGTAACCGCTTCTTTTGATAAGACGGCGCGTTTGTGGGATGCTAAGACGCATCAACCCGTTTTGGAACCTTTGAAACACGACAGGGCTATTTGGTTTGTGGCCTTTAGTCCAGATAGTAAGCGCATTGTGACCGCTTCAACGGATAAAACGGCTGCGGTGTGGCAGACTCAAACTGGTGAACAAGTGAGTCGGTTTAGGGGTCATGAGGGTTTTGTCAATCAAGCGGTATTCAGTCCAGATGGCCGGCGCGTGGTAACCGCTTCCAGTGATCAAACGGCTCGCTTATGGGATGTTCAGACGGGGCAACAATTGGCCAAGCTTTCTGGACATGAAGCGGAAGTCAGTTCGGCGCAATTTAGCCCTGATGGACAGCGCATTGTCACCATATCGGCTGATAAAACAGCGCGTTTATGGGCGGGCTTGACGGGTAAACCCCTGTTCCGATTGTCAGGGCATGAGAAACAGGTGACGGATGCGACATTCAGTCTTGATGGAAAAACGGTGCTGACAGCCTCTGCGGATAAAACAGCTCGTTTATGGAAACTTGATATTAATCAACCGGTTACGGTGTTTACAGGACATGAAAAGCAGATCACAGGCGCGGCTTTCAGTCCGATTGGACAACAGCTCGTCACAACCTCAAAGGATCGCACCGCTCGCTTGTGGGATGCGAAAACCGGTCAACTCCTTTTTGAACTGACAGGCCATACCGATGACGTGACAGATGCCGCTTTCAGTCCGGTAGAACCTTTAATGGTGACAGCTTCAATGGATAGAACCGTGCGTTTGTGGGCAGTTGAGACGGGTAAACCCGTTGCGGTTTTGAAAGGACATCACAGTTATGTCTACTCTGTTGAATGGAGTCCCGATGGACAACACATTGTGTCGGCCTCAAGAGATAAAACGGCCCGGATATGGGCCGTTCAAACAGGCCAACCTGTGGCCGTGTTAGTTGGGCATCTTGATCAAGTCAAGCAAGCGATTTTCAGTCCTGATGGGCAGCATGTTGTGACGGCTTCCAAGGATAAAACGGCGCGTTTATGGGCGGTTAAAACAGGTAAACAATTAGCCATCTTCACAGGCCATCAAGGTGAGGTTAGAACCGTCGATTTGAGTTCCGATGGGCAGCATCTGGTGACTACCGCTTCTAGGGATAATACAGCGCGTTTATGGGCTGTTCAAACCGGCCAACAACGCTTTGAATTAAAGGGCCATATTCGTACTGTCAGTCAGGCAAAATTCAGTCCGAATGGAGAAGAGGTGATCACTACTTCTTGGGATAAAACGGCTCGCTTCTGGGATGTTGAGACGGGTAAACAACGCATGGTGTTAGAAGGGCATAACGATTTCATTAATCATCTGGCTTTCAGTCCAAATGGACGGCGTGTTGTCACCGTTTCGGATGATAAGACTGCGCGTCTTTGGGATGTGAAAACGGGTAGATCATTGTTGGTATTGGCAGGGCATGATAACGCGGTGATTCAGGTTGCTTTTAGTGCTGATAAACAAGAACAGCAATTTGTCACCGTTTCCAAAGAGAAAACGGCTCGCTTGTGGCGTATTCCCGTTTTCCCAAGGCCTCAAAATCTGATTGATTATGCGCGTGACAATGTTCCGCGCCAAGGCCTGACGGATGAGCAACGTCATGCGTTTTTTCTGGAACGTCTTTAAAACCATAACTACAAGGATTTGATATAAGAAAGGATAAGGCATGGCGTTTTATCACTGAACTTTTTAATTGGTGGGCAACAAAAACACGTTACCCACCCTACATTAATTTAAATGATGGGCAACAAAAACACGTTACCCACCCTACATAAAAGTTATGTTATCAATTCATTCGCACACTCTGTCGCATGGTTTTCCACAAAATTTTACACAGTCTTCTCCACAGCCTTCTTCTTGAGCTTCCTGACACTGTTTTTCCCGTTCTTCTTGCGTGATGATCATTGGTTGTGACGTGATGGGCATCGGTAGTACACGCGGCGTGATGGATAAGCGTGGTTCAGGCGTTTTGGGAAGCCATCGTCTTACAGGCTTTTGGGGAAGCAATCGTATTTCAGACGTTTTGGGAAGTCTTAGGCGTAAACACGCCCTATTGCACGGTTTTCCACAAAATTCTTGACAGTCTTCACCACATCCTGTTTTTTGAGCTTCAAGACACCGTTTTTTTCGCTCTTCAGGCGTGAAGGGCCCCTTGCTTCCATGCCGTTCAAGCGTTTTGGGAAGCTGCAATTTTTCAAGCCTTTTGAGAAACTGTAGTACTTCAGGCGTTTTGGGAAGTTTTAGGTATAAACACGGCCTGTTGCACGGTTCCCCACAAAATTCAAAACAGTCTTCGCCACACCCGCTGTCTTGAGCTTCCTGACACATTTTTTCCCGATCTTCAGGCCAGAAGGCGCCCCACAGCGGAACAATTTTGACATAATCGGCGCATTCCTTTTTTTGAATTTCAAAACACCGTTTTTGCAGTTCTTCAGGCATGGGCATTCGGATTCTAGCCGCCTCTTTAACCGGGAAAGAGTGGAGTACGGCGCTGTCTACTGCGACGCTGTCTACATTGGGCTCCGCCGCTATCGTGTTTTCAGTGACGGCTAATAACAAGCTTAAAACCAAAACAGATTTTTTCATGAGACTGGTTCCATAAATAAATAGGTGGGCAACAAAAATACGTTACCCATCCTACATAGAAGAATGGTGGGCAACATAAACACGTTACCGGCCCCCTACATAGAAGAATGGTGGGCAACAAAAATACGTTACCGGCCCCCTACATAGAAGAATGGTGGGCAACATAAACACGTTACCCACCCTACATAGAAGAATGGTGGGCAACAAAAATACGTTACCGGCCCCCTACATAGAAGAATGGTGGGCAACATAAACACGTTACCGGCCCCCTACATAGAAGAATGGTGGGCAACATAAACACGTTACCCATCCTACATAGAAGAATGGTGGGCAACATAAACACGTTACCGGCCCCCTACATAGAAGAATGGTGGGCAACATAAACACGTTACCCACCCTACATAATGATAAAACGCCATGCCTTATCCGCATCGAATATCAAATCCTTGTAGTTGTTATTATTCATTCACACACCCTATCGCACGTTTTTCCGCAATATTCAAGACAGTCTTCTCCACACCCGTCATCTTGAACTTCAACACACAACTTGTCTTGTCCTTCAGGCGTTTCTGGGCCGCGTGACGTATTAGCCGTATCCCATAAACTTTGAATCTCTAACAAGGATAAGGCCCGCTGATAGATCAGAATATCATCTATTTTGCCTTCATAATGGGCAACTGGGCCTCTTGTACCCTCTTTATTCCCAAAATGTCTGCCCATCACCAAAGGATAATCATTGGTAATTTGATAGGCATGAGACAGCGTTTTTTCCTTGACATTGAGTTTTTTATCACCCAAAACAGCGTAATAATAACTCATTTTCTGGGCACGTTGATCTATCGTTACCGTGATGAAGTACCATTTTTGGGTAGATAATCCAGCAAAAATCATGTCATTTTGGCCCGTTTCACTAGACAGTGCAAAGGTGCCGCCCGCATCTCGAAACAAATAACTATTTTGCCCATCAGCGCCTTTAGAAATCACACTTTGGACATTTTTCAGCGTCGGAACAGAATGGTGTTCAACCCAAAAGGAAATCGTAAAATCGCCCTTTAGGTTTAATGAATCATGGTGAGGTACCCTGATATAACTCTCGTTTCCATCAAACAAATAGGCACTGTTAGGGTGTCCAAATCTATCGGCCGTTAAAGTGGCTTTCACCACCGTACCATGATACTGATGAACACTGTGATCATGGGCATTACCATTAAATGGGTAATAAGCCACTAAGCCTTTTTGCGGAAAACGGATGTCTTTGTCCATGCCATAATTTGGAAAATAGGCGACTAACTTGTCTTCGTCATTAGCATCACTATCCCACGTATAATTTTTCAGATTCACTTCATATTGTGGCAATTGAGTGTGTATCTGGCGATGCTTGTCAATGGCGTAGATAACCTTAGCGGCCTCTTCCATAACGCTATGCCAACTGGGAGAGGATGATTTTTCGGCTGATGCATAAAAATGCTTCAAAAAGGCCGTCGTAAACAGGCCGCCTTTGTTTTTATCGCCATACGCATTTTGGTTTTGAATACTACTAGAGGCAATGATGTAACCACTGCTGTTTTCAAACAGCTTTTGATAATATTTTTGATACTGGCCGATCTGCTTATAAGTCGGCAAATCTTCTCTTGCAGAAAGAGGCGTTAAATCGTCACCATTGATTTTTTCTTCAATCGTGTTGCAAGCATCGACTAACGCGATAAAAAAACGCGGCTTTTTGTTCAGAAGCATTTTAACCACGTCATCCAAAGCCACAGCTTCTTGTTCTTGGTAGTCGCCCGCTAAACTCATATAAGGCCAAGGTGACGATTTGCCTTTGGGACGAAATCCATGGCCTGAATAATAAAAAATGATGACATCCTTTGGTGTCACCGAGAGATTATTCAAGCGCGTTTTTAACTGAGTGGCAGTCAGTGCTTTCCCCTCTTCTTTGCCACGAAGAAGATGGATATTTTCAGGCACCACCTTCAAATGAGTGAAAGTCGAAATGCGCTTAATAAAAGATTGAATATTGGCCAAATCCTGCTCAACGGAAGGCGCAATGTCATTGGCAGCACCCATAATTTCGCTTCGGGTATCGCCAGCAATAATGGCATAGAGTGTGTCTGCCGAAGCACACTGTGGTAAAGCGATTAGCATTGCACTCAGTGCAATAAGCAATCGTAAGTCAAATAGCAAATACAGCAAATACCTTTTTATTATATGGACAATCATCGTTCCTCCTACAAAGAATGGTGATGGATTTTTAGAAATTGTTCACGATTATCAATTCGTGTCAAGATAAGCTGGTCACTTATTTAATTATTACTCGTACATCAACGTTTTCTCAAACTACAGGGATTTGATATAAGAAAGGATAACCCAAACTACAGGGATTTGATATAAAACCAAACTACAGTGGTTTTTAGGGTTTATCTTTTCTTATATCAAATCCTTGTAGTTGTTAAATGGATAACCCCCCACTACTTCGATTTTGTTTAAGCCTCAAAAAGTACACAAGTAAACAGTGCCAAGTATAATAGAGTTTATACCGATTTAACGTAACTCATTGATTTATATAAAATTATCATTTTGAAAAAACGAATAAAATCAATTCGCGCCAAAAGCTTTGCGCGCAAAACTTTTGGCGTGAAATTTAAATTAAATCGGTATAATATCTAATCAATGATCAATTCCACGCAAAAGTGCGTGCAAAAACTGGGGCAAAGAAATCGAATTATCAGATAACTGAAAACTCAGGCATTGGTGAGTTACAGCTATACTAAACGCGGTAACAAACTAAACTTGAGTTTAATGAGAATGGTGGGCAACAAACTAAACTTACCCACCCTACATAAGTTTAATTTATGCCCGTGTGCAGTATACCTATAATTTGTTCTATACTCTGTTGGTTTAGCCGACATCTGTTTTAATAATGTGATAATTGTTCATTGAGCATTGAGCATTGTTCATTGATAATTGTTCAAAGGAGTGATTTAGATGGAACAATCCAGTAAAGCTAATGCCGTGATTCAAACGGCCTTATTAGGCTTTTTTAGCGTGATACTTTATTTCTTACTTTATTATTTTGAAGAGGAAATTGTCGTTTGGACTAGACAAGGCGGTTGGTATTTGATTGTGCCGCTTATTATCGCCTTTCTATTTACCTTTGTGTATGGCGCGTTTGCAAGCCATTTTTGGGATATCTTGGGCGTTAAGGCCAAACCCCTTAAAAAATAACCCCATCTCTTCAAGGAGGACTAGTATGGCAAGACCAAGTCATGCCAAGACATTGATTTTGATATTGTTTTTGTCTTTACAACTGTTGGGCGCTTTTGTCAAGGCGAGCCCCATTTCTAACTCACCCTTTGTTTTTGAACCGGCCCGGCCAGCACTTGAACCGCTGGAAGAGATAACGCTTTCCATATCAGGCACTCATGGTGAGGTTAACTGGAATGTGTTAAAGGGTGAAATTCGTGGTTCGGGTAATCAAGTGATTTATATCGCGCCCAGACAACCTGATTTTGAAATCATCGAAGTCACCGATGCAGCCGGTAAAAGTGGCACTTTGACGTTTGAAGTCAGTGGATTTGTTGATCTCCAATGGGATAATGTCCTGTTTTTTTTGATCGTGGGATTGATTGGTGGCTTAGTCAGCGGATTTCTGGGTGCCAGCGGTGCGTTTATTTTGACACCGGCGATGATGAGTATGGGAGTCCCTGCGATTGTCGCGGTTGCCAGTAATATGTGTCATAGATTTCCTAGGGTGTTTACGAGTGCCGTAAAACGTGTTGAGTCGGGGCAAGCGGACATTAAACTGAGCATCATCATGGGGCTTTCCGCTATCGTTGGCGTGGTTTGTGGGGCCATCCTACAAACCACAATTCAAGCCCGCTATTTCGATGTGGGTTCAAACTTTTATGTTTCTATGGTGTTTATCATCACACTCGCTATTGTTGGCGGTTTAGCCTTCCGTAATGCTTGGAAAATCTCTAAATGGGGGATTTCAGAGAAATCCTTTGAAATCAATAAATTGGCACGATGGGTACAGGGTGTCAAGATTCCTTTGACTATGGTGTACTTTTCGAGTCTGGGTACGCAAGTCTCATGGCTTTTCATCATTCCCCTTGGTTTTGCTAGTGGTTTATTGGCTGCGACGATTGCTGTGGGTGGATTTATCGGGGTACCGGCTATGATGTACGTGTTAGGTGCTTCAGGTTTAGTGGCCTCTGCAACACAATTAGTCCTGGCCTTTTTGATCGGCATAACGGGTACCGTTGTCTATGCATTCTACGGTTTAGTCGATATTCGTTTAGCCATGATTCTGCTTGCCGGTTCCTTGTTTGGTCTCCAATTGGGCACTATCAGTACGACTTACGCTAAAGACTACATGATCAAAATGGTCATGGGTGTACTGATGATCATGATCTTGTTCAGTCTGGCTATGAAAGTGCCGATCTATCTGTCTAACATGGCATTCATTGACAGATTGAACGAGGGGACTGTGAACCTTTTAGAGATAAGCAATTTTGTTCTACTAGTGCTGGCTTTAGTGACGGCTGTGGGCATGATTTTTTATGCTTTCATCAAAGGCTACCTCAAATATCATAAAGAGGAAAGCCTCTGGGATGAAGAATTTGCGATGTCCCCAATGACTGAGTCAGAAGCTTTTCCGACTTCTGCAAGTCAATTATCGCCGATAGGGCGCTTTGAAAAAATTCTAGTGGTAACGGAAGGTTCAGATGCCAGTGTTGGTGCGGTACGGGAAGCGATCAGACTGGCACAAAGAAGTGAAGGCCGTTTGTTAGCCATGTCGGTGGTGCTAACCAATCCTGAACATGAATCTTTGGCTAAGCAACTGATTGAAAAAGAAAATCATGATGCCCTCGCTCACCTAGAAAATGTGAGAACCCGTGCCAACGAGGCGGGTGTTTCTTGTCAAATCACTGTACGTCATGGTATTGATATTTATCATGAAATCCTAGATGAAGCTGAACAAAATCAAGCGGATGTTATTGTCATGGGCAGCAGAGGCCTGACGGGATTGAAGCGATTTCTGATCGGTAGTAACACGGCAAAAGTGATCGGCCGTGCCCAGTGTAGCGTTTTAATTGTACCGACAAAGGCGCAGATAACGGGTAATAAGATCATGGTTGCTGTCGATGGTTCACGTTATAGCGATATTGCGGCCACTGCAACCATTAGCGTCGCGAAATACCTGAACGCACCGGTGTTAGTGGTTTCCATTGTGCGTTCAGACAAAGGAAAACGGCATACGGAAGTGGTAGAAGTGATTAAGCGTGTAGAAGGGTTTATGAGCCATGAAGGTATCAGTGTGGAAGGGCAAGTACTGAGCGGTAACCCGGCCGAAGCGATTCTTGAAATGGCAAAAGCGAAGGATGTTGACTTAATTGTGATGGGTAGTCATGGGCGTATTGGACTTGATATGATGCTGATGGGCAGTGTTTCTGATCGTGTGATCAGTCAGGCAGATTGTGCTATTTTTGTGGTTAAAGCGTAAAATTTATTCTGATTATATATAGTAGGGTGGGTAACGTGTTTTTGTTGCCCACCATCCTCATTAGACATTATACCGATTAAATTTAAGGTTCGCGCCAAAACTTTTTTTGCTATACCGCACATGGGCATAACTTTTCACGCAAAAGTTTTGCGCGCAAAACTGTATTTCACGCAAAAGTTGCCTGCAACTTTTGCGTGAAATGTGAAAAACTTTTTTGGTGGGCAACACGTCGGGAGCCCTACAATTCCCTAAACTCAGCGAAGCTTCCTAAATATAGGGCGAACACTTTCGGCTCGCCCCTACTATAAAGGTTTTTTTAATATGCGAAAATTTTCATCTTATGGCCCTCCAAATACCAAATTACATTATTACGTGCCTAGAGAGGCCATCATTACCAATGCCATAATGCAGTTGAAGGGAGAGGATACTTCTGAGGGAGGGCATTACATCACTGTCTGGGCACCGCGTCAAACGGGCAAAACATCGATCATGCGAGAAGTCTTTTTAAGACTTCCAAAAGAAACACAGTTTGATGTGGTTATTCTCCCTTTACAAGATCTTTGTAATACGACGGATGTCAATATTGTCGTTCAACGACTTGCTCAAAAATTGATGAAAGAGTTGAACTTAGAGAACCTAACCATAAACAGGTTAGAGGATTTTCATCTGTTGTTTGAACGAGGTACCCTCAGTAAGCCCTTGATTTTGATTTTGGATGAGTTTGATGCGCTCTGTGACGCGGCTATCGCTGGATTAGTCAGTGTTTTTCGTAATATTTACACTGTTCGTCAGAATCAAGTGGATAAAGCAACGGCTGAGAAGAATTACTTGTTGCATAGCCTGGCTTTAATCGGGGTACGCGCTGTCTTGGGTGTTGAAAATGTTAAGGGCTCGCCCTTCAATGTCCAACACAGTCTGCCTATTCCTAATTTGACTCATGATGAAGTGGCCTACCTATTCAATTGGTATCAGCAAGAAAGTGGGCAGTCGATTCAGCCAGAGGTTGTTGAGCGTATTTGGTATGAATTTCGGGGGCAACCAGGCCTCACTTGCTGGTTCGGAGAGTTGTTGACGGAAACGTACAATCAAGCCACGAACCTTCCGATTACGATGGCGTATTTTGAAGAGGTTTATGTGGCTGCACTTGACTTGTTGCCCAATAGTCACATTCTTAATGTTATCAGTAAAGCTAAACAAGCGCCCTACAAACCGTTTGTTTTGGAATTGTTTGAAACGGGAACGAAATTTAAATTTACTTATCATGATCCCATCATCAATTTTCTGTACATGAATGGGGTGATAGATGTTGAACAAGTCACTGCTAAAGAAAATTATGTGAAGTTTTTTTGTCCCTATGTACAAAAGCAATTATTCAATTATTTTGCCAGAGAATTGTTTCGGAAAGTTAAGCGGTTATATGATCCGTTTGAAGATTTGTCGGATACGATTACTGAAGACAGTCTCAACATACCTAGGTTATTGCAACGCTATGAGCAGTATTTGCAAGCCAATCGGGATCACATCTTGAAAAACGCGCCGCTTCGTTCGGATGATTTGCGTGTGTATGAAGTGGTTTTTCAATTTAACCTCTATCTTTATCTGACGAGTTTTCTCGAAAGTTATGATGGACAAGTTCAGCCAGAATTTCAGACGGGTAATGGTTCGATTGATTTGTTGATACGTTATGCCGAACAGTTATTTGGATTAGAGTTAAAGAGTTTTGCTAATCAACAACAATATCGTAAAGCCCTCATTCAAGCGGCAAAATATGGGCAACAGTTAGGGGTGAATTCAATTTGGTTAGTGTTGTTTGTTGAAAGCGTAGATGAAAAGAATCGTCAGAAATTTGAAATAGATTATACCGATCCCAAAAAGGGTGTCACTGTGCATCCCATTTTTGTGCAGACGGGAAAAGCAT
>QNEL01000076.1 GCA_003645185.1 Candidatus Parabeggiatoa sp. nov. 3 | reverse complement strand
TTCTGATAAAGGGCGAACACGCAGGTTCTGATAAAGGGCGAACACGCAGGTTCTGATAAAGGGCGAACACGCAGGTTCTGATAAAGGGCGAACACGCAGGTTCGCCCCTACGAGGCTATATGTCTCATCGTTAGACATAAGAGGGGTATCTGTAGGGGCAAACCTGCGTGTTCGCCCAAATCAATATATTGATAACTGATAACTAATAACTGATAACTGATAATGGAAACGCTTTTTATATCCCGTGATGCCCAGCTCAAGCGGCGCGAAAATACCTTAGCCGTCACTGTCGGTGGCAAAACCAAACCTTTTCCGATTGAAAAAATTCGCCATATAGTTTTACTTGGCGAAAGTCGTTTAAATACCAAATTGCTCACATTATGTGGACAAAACGGTGTGCGCCTGTCAGTCTTTGATTATTATGGGTATTTCAAAGGCGCGTTTGAGCCAATAGAACAAAATGCCTCTGGCCGTGTGAAGCTGGAACAAGCGCAATTTATCCTTAATAATCAACAGCGTATGCCGGTAGCCCGTGAAATCGTGCGCGGTGCCGCGCACAATATGCGAGCCAATTTAGCCTATTATCAATATCGTGGTAATAAAGCCTTATCAAAACCCATACACGATATCACGCAACTGATGGAACGCCTCCATTTTGCCACAGATTCTAATGAATTGATGGGTTTTGAGGGCCAAATCACACAAACGTATTTTGCCGCATGGCAACAGATTGATGAACGATTGGATTTTCTGCCACGGGTGCGGCGGCCGCCGAATAATCCCATTAATTGTCTGATTTCGTTTTTAAATCAGCTAACGTACACCGTCACACGACATGAAACGTTTAAAACCCATCTTGAGGAAACATTCAGTTTTCTCCATTCACCCAGTGCAGGCCGTTCATCGTTAAGCCTTGATTTATCGGAACCGTTTAAACCCATACTCAGTCATCTTCTGATTTTCCGCATGGTGAAAAAAAAGAGTTTGGAAGACTGTTGGTTTGATCAAAAAGAAGGTGTTTGTTTATTGACCGAAACAGGACGACGCAATGTGGTTGAACAATTTTCGATACGTTTAGAAGAGCAGTATCAAGGGCACACTTATCGTGAATGGTTATATCGAGAAGCATTGAACATTGAACGCCATTTATTGGGTGTCGCTTCGTATGAATCCTTTAAGAAAAAGGTGTAAACTATGTATATGTTAATGAGTTATGATGTTGAGGCTAAACGAACTGAGAAGTTTAAGAAGTTGTTGCGTCGATATTTAACGCACACACAATACTCTGTTTTTTCGGGAGATATCACAGAGGCCCAAGCGATAAAACTGCATAGCGATTTAAGCCAATTGATGATCCCAGGAGATCGCGTTATGGCGATTTCTAGCAAAAATAGGCATAATGTAGATGTTGTTCACTTGCTTAAGGATAAATCGGGTAAAGGACAAATCAAGCGGCAAGAGTCGCGCAGCCATAAAAGCGATTTTGAAGTATTGTAATGATAACCCTTATTCTTGATATGTGTATAACTTCGCTCGCCTCTAAAGTAAATCACCCCGGGGAACGAAGTTCAGCCATCAGCGATCCGGGCCGATTTTGGCTCTTTCAATTAGCTATGGGTTGGCCGGATCGCGCATGAGTAGAGGGGTTACGCATCCCCATGAGGGGTTATGAGTTGTGGCAGCCACCGAATAACCTAGCGAATCGCCTTGGTTACGCATCCCCATGAGGGGTTATGAGATTCGGGCGAAACATCTAAAACGTCTGCTATTTCAATAGTTACGCATCCCCATGAGGGGTTATGAGAGCTTGGTATAGCTACAAATACGAAGGACAGGGATCGTTACGCATCCCCATGAGGGGTTATGAGACGACTTGGCATGAAACAAGCAATAAGTGATGAATTGGTTACGCATCCCCATGAGGGGTTATGAGCTTCAGAGTTTCTCAATTCTGACAAGCAAAAAACGCTTGGTTACGCATCCCCATGAGGGGTTATGAGATTTCGTTAACTGTCTTTTTTTTGAATGTGAATTAGGTTACGCATCCCCATGAGGGGTTATGAGATTTGGAAAATTGAGAATGCTTTAACAAAGCATCCAAGTTACGCATCCCCATGAGGGGTTATGAGAATGGGTAGCATCCTGTTTTCCAAATGTTATTTCCAGGTTACGCATCCCCATGAGGGGTTATGAGCCGCTGATTATAGTTTTTTTACAATTTGGCCAGTCATGTTACGCATCCCCATGAGGGGTTATGAGGCTTCGGTTGTCTCAATTGCCCTAGTTTCGGTTGATTGTTACGCATCCCCATGAGGGGTTATGAGACAGCTGTTACACTGCTTAATCAAATCTCAGTTTTAGGTTACGCATCCCCATGAGGGGTTATGAGAGTTACGCATCTCCATGAAGTGTTATGAGAATGCAATCGTTACGCATCCCCATGAGGGGTTATGAGTTGCACATGCCCGGTTCATTGCGCCCATACAATGTTACGCATCCCCATGAGGGGTTATGAGGTCTGGTGCTATATATTCGCTGATACGCTGACCATGTTACGCATCCCCATGAGGGGTTATGAGCCTGGTCGTTGCAAAGCTGCATAAACGCCGGACAATTGTTACGCATCCCCATGAGGGGTTATGAGGCAAAAATCAGTATTCCTGTTATGTCAGAAAAAAGAATAAAAATAAGTAGTTGATTTTGTTAAATATTTTTGAATGTCCCGTTGTTCAGTTTTAGAGATTGAATAATATGAGTGATGAAGCGTAAGTAATTGGGTGATGGTGGGCAGCAAAAAGACGCTACCCACCCTACGAGGAATGGTACTTTCATTAAATGTTACCAACAAAACGGTTAGGGATAACTATTTTGAATCTATTTTGGTTACGCATCCCCATGAGGGGTTATGAGTCTTCTTGAGATGGATACGACTCAAATAAAGGGAAGTTACGCATCCCCATGAGGGGTTATGAGAATTCATTCCCGCGCCCTAGTACCACGCGCCGTAAATGAATCAGATTATTCAGAACAAATTGTTAGTTAATTTATAATGCCACGGAAAAATATACCCAATTTTACTTTCTCAACTCAGGTGCGCTTTTGAGCCTGTCTCTGATAAAACTACAATGAAAATATCTGAGTTTAATAAACCATGGTTGAAAACACACAAACCGAACAAACCGAACCTCAACAAATGGGATTGTTTTCGACGCTTTCGGCGGAATCGATTCACAAAATCAATGAGAACCCATTAGAAAAAGTCAAAAACGCTTTTGACATCACTTGTAAACAGGCCTTTGTTCAAAACCCAGAAGGGGCCCTCAAGTTAATGGAAATTCCCGACAAAGCGACTTTAATCGAAAAGAATGTTGAGTTACAAAGAACGTCTGATTTGAAAGTCGATTTAGCCTTTTGGGTAGCCTACCCAAAAGGATCACAAGCGGCTGGGGAAAGATTTTTACTGCATATTGAATTTCAAAGACAAGCACAAACAAATATGCCCCAGCGAATGGCTGAATATAAAATGGAATTGGCCCTTGCCAATGCAGAACGGGATAACAAGGGACGGATTTTAAACTATCCCAAAATCAACAGTTATGTGGTTTATTTTTGGCCGAATGAAGGCATTTCTGATCCCGAATTGTGTTCCCTTAACGAAATAGAAGTTCGCTATCACAAAATTTTGCTCTATGAGAAGACTTTAGCCGAACTCAAGCAGATGGCACTTTGGGAATATGTAGCGTTTGCCCCCATTTTAAAAGGCATAGATGAACAACAGCTCAAAGAAGCGGTTGACTTGTTAGAAAAATATGCGGGTTCTGATGAGAACAAACGCAGTCGGTTATTACTGACATTGGCTTTTTATTTCAAACGGAAATATAAAAGAAACATCAACGAAATCATTGAGGGGTTTGATAAGATGATAAGCAATACCGCAGAAACAGGATATTATGCCTTGACACCTGAAGAAGCGCGTCAAGAAAGAAAAGCTGGCAGACAGGAAGGTTTGCAGGCAGGAATACAGGAAGGCAGACAGGAAGTTCTAGCAATGCTGTCTGAGGCTGAGCGTGACAAAATCAGGCAACGCTTGGTGAGTCAAAACGCCAGCTAAAATCCTAATCACTGGGCGAACACGCAGGTTCGCCCCTACAACCCCTGAATACATTGGGTTTGGTAGGGGCATACCACCGCGAAAGCCCTTAACGAAGGTGGCATTGAGGCGTTACGCATCCCCATGAGGGGTTATGGGTTTCTTGAAAAAGAAATAAACGCGCTTTTTTGCAACAGGCGCAATGCTGTCATAGAATAAATCAATTGCGGGAGTTTGGAAAACAGATCAAGAGACATGATGCTCAATCAAAAACAAAATCAACTGGGTTTCACTTGGCATTATGAAGTGCCAGAGATTATACCTCAAGGAATAGAACGCGCTTGTTTTAGAGTACAAAAACTCTTTCCAGAATATGTGTGGCACACGGTTTACCTTGAAGATAATCCCTTTACTTTTCCAGAAGTGCAAACCTTATTAGAAGGTATCACCATCGGCGGGCATAAATTGGCCGATCAACAACAAGTCTTAAATCAATCAAACAGCTTAAAACGATTACTGAAACTGATCAAACTAAAAACCTTTCGCTTAGATAAATTAACGTTTTGCGAATTGCATAGTTTAGTGGCTTTTGAAGAAGCGTTAGAATGGGGCGTTTTTAGAACAGGCGAAGTCAAAATAGCGGGCACAGAACATCAACCCCCGCCAGCAGAACAACTTGAACAGATATTTGATGACGGGCTGGCATACCTGAACAACCTCTCGAATCCGTTAGAACAGGCAATGGCGATGTTTTTATTTGGCAGCCAGCATCAATTTTTTTATGATGGCAATAAGCGCACCTCACGATTAATGATGAACGGGATTTTATTGAGCAACGGGCTTGACGCGATGACTATACCGGCTAAACAGAAATTAGCCTTTAACCAAACGATGATATCATTTTATGACAGCCATCAAGCCGATGAGATGATGACTTTCCTCGTTTCATTGATATAATGCGGGCAAATGATTATTTTAGGAACAGACAACCATGTCACAAAGCTTTAACATAACATTTAAGCACTAAGCCAACAGCTTGCATCAGTTGTCTAAAAGCTCAAGTCACCTAAAGGTGACTAACAAATATATCCATATAATTTCAAAGGCATTTACAAAAAGCGCAAATTGTATTTAGCTTCGCGCACCGAAGGCTCACTTAAGAAGTTGCGCGCAACTTCTCCGTGTGAAATGGTTGGCAGTCGATTGGGCAAGCCCGAATCGTTCACAATACCAAAGATTTCTAAGAAAGAAACGGCCCTGGTTTCAAGACAGCATGATATTGCTTTTATTTCTTACAGTACATGGTTATATCAGACCGTTTTTGTGGAACTGATATGAACTTATGTGCCTGCTCAACCAGGAATCAAGTTGCATATCGAAGGAATTATCAACCGAGAGCGAATTACCTAAAAATCCAACTTTGTCTCACTTTTTAGGAGCAGATTGATAAAATATGATATTAATGTAAAATGCCCTGAACAAGGAAAACGCAGTTATCAGTATTTGATAGAGGCCTGACACAAGTGCAAGCTTATAAATTGAGTCAATCATTATATACCACTATTTTTATCATGGTTAAACCTACTATCGTCAGTGAAGTAAATCACCCCGGGGATCGAAGGTCAGCCATCAGCGATTCGGGCCGATTTTGGCTCTTTCAATTAGTCAGGGGTTGGCCAGATAGCGCATGAGTAGAGGGTTACGCATCCCCATGAGGGGTTATGAGGAGACACATAGCCACTCGTTCATACTCATCTTTACATTGTTACGCATCCCCATGAGGGGTTATGAGATTGCCGATAAAGCGGGTTATTCTGGATTCGCTAGAATGTTACGCATCCCCATGAGGGGTTATGAGTTCTTCTTTCAGTTGGCCCATTACCTCAACCATTGTTGTTACGCATCCCCATGAGGGGTTATGAGCGTACTGAATACAGATAAAAGCATCTACAGGTTTACGTTACGCATCCCCATGAGGGGTTATGAGATTCAGAAGCAAATCAAGCATCACGTCAAGCGGTTTGTTACGCATCCCCATGAGGGGTTATGAGAGGCAATTTGGAGTATTATCTTGATAAAAAATCAGGTTACGCATCCCCATGAGGGGTTATGAGACTTGATAAACAAACCCCCGCAAAACAACTTATTTTGTTACGCATCCCCATGAGGGGTTATGAGGCCCTATCCTAATTCTCCTAACAAGGGACTAGGGGGTTACGCATCCCCATGAGGGGTTATGAGATTATCGTGTATCCCATAACTCATGGGCGATTTGTAGGTTACGCATCCCCATGAGGGGTTATGAGGTTAGAAAGTGTCAATTCTGTTGGTTCTAGCGTTATCGTTACGCATCCCCATGAGGGGTTATGAGGTGGCTCAGGAGTAATTAAATCAATGTCTGATATTTGTTACGCATCCCCATGAGGGGTTATGAGGGGCATGTGCAAAATGAATGAGGCAATAAAAGAGTTACGCATCCCCATGAGGGGTTATGAGCATGGCGAACAATATCCGCTGACAAAAATGGAATAGGTTACGCATCCCCATGAGGGGTTATGAGCAAAAATGACAGCACCTATTACCTACCTTATTACCGTTACGCATCCCCATGAGGGGTTATGAGATAATGGCCATTATATGAACAAGTTGGGTCACAATGCGTTACGCATCCCCATGAGGGGTTATGAGAAGAGGTAAATCGCCACAAGATTAGCGCGGCTATATTGTTACGCATCCCCATGAGGGGTTATGAGTGTTGAAATTGAAAAAATAATCCGTTCATTCCGTTGTACTATTGATAGAGGCTGAGAGTTAAAAATATGTCTGAAAAAACAGAACAAATGTCGGCAAATGTACAAAAATTGTTAGAAAAAGAAAAAGCCAATAAACAAATGTTGTCTTTCCTGACTCATACACTTAACAATAGTCTTGGCACTGCTCCAGAAATTTTACGCCAAACCATTTATCTGCTTAATAGAGAATATGAAAAAGAAATAGCTCATTACAAAGCGATTAAAAATATACTTTCCTTATTGACTACATTTTCTATTATCGAAAATTTAATTCAAACGGTTAAACAATACACAACTGAACCTGAAATATTCCAGTTATCTTGGCAACAAGATAATCAAGGAGAAGGTTCAATTGATTTGGTGATTGCTTTTGCATTACGTCAAACACTGGGCAGAATTTTTTTTCAATCATCTCGAAAATTAAAAACCTTTTTGCCAGAAAATACTGAATTTAGTCAATATCTAAAACAATTGCAACATGCTTTCATGGAAGAAATAATTGTTTTGGAATTAAATAGTCAAAATTATGACAAAATATTGACTTGGATAAAGCAACATTTCGATATTTTCGTATTTGATTTTGAAGCAGCATCTAAAAAGATTCATTTTGGGATCAATAGTACACGATTTATCTTTTTATTTTCTACTTTATCTGAAGTTATCTTTAATGCTTTAAAATACTCGGATGGACAAAACAAAATTCAATTGGTGTGGGGTAGCAAAGAGGATGAATACTATTTTACTTGTACTAATAGCTTTAACCCTAAATTGCGCTATAAAGAACAAGGTAGTCAAAAAGGGTTAGAATTTATAGGTAAATTGATCACAATGCTCAAAGAGTCACGCCTAACATATCGTGAGGAAAATCATAAATTTATGGTTAAAATAACTTTTTCTAAAGTCAATTTTGAGGAAACGACATAATGAGAATAATTTGGATTGAAGATTTTGGTGAGGTTAAAGAACCAGAAGACTCATTGGTTTCAGCCATATTCCAAGATTTGTTGGGTCAAAAGATTCTTTATGACAAGTGGAGTGATGCTGGAATAATGTTAGAAGACGAGCCACAAGCCTTATTAGAATTTTGTCAAAAATATTCTATCAGTCATGAAATCATCTTGTGCCGACATTACCATGACTTTGAAGAAACCATTGCAGAGTATGAGTTACTTCAAGATATAGATGTCATTTTGATAGACATCAATTTGAGTGCAGGTGTCGATCCTGACAAACCCCTACCCGCTGGTTATGAGCATGAAAAAGGGGGGTTTTATATTTACAACAGCTTAATTCGTGAGGGTTTTCCAAATGACTCTATTTGTTTTCTCACTGGTGAAAAAAATTCTAGCCTGATACCTTTTGAACAACAATGTGAAAAAATATACATGCCTAAGCCGCAATCGTTTGAAAAAACGGATTCTGAATATGCAAGGCTTCGGGCATGGCTTAATGAAAAGCAAGCAAACCGTTATTTCACTTTACGGCGCGGCATTATTGAAGGTTGCCGGTATATCCTCTCACAACTTGAATCTCGCTCTGCCACTGAAGTTATCAAATTTAATCAGTTTCTTGAGCAGGGTAATGCTGATGAGATGGATAATGATATGCGGGATTATTTGAAAATCGTGCAAAACTTTCTGCCTCTCCGTCAACCAAAGGATAAGCATCACATTTATAAGCTATTTATCAGAACATTGGCTCATGAATGGGAAATGGCAAAACCGGCTTTAGTTGGGGGAGCCGAAGAGCGACAATTGCAAACCTTTGGCTGGATTATGAAAAATGTGCGTAATTGGGCTGCCCACACCAATCTTTTTGAAAACATTGAAGAAAAATATATTGCTTTTCTATTTTTGCTCAATATGCGTTCTCTGTTTCAATTGAATGCGACTCAAATTTTACCCTTTGAAAAGGCCTTATTATTGACTTTTTTTGACAATCCACTTTCTCAACAAGACTTGTCAAGTCTCATAGATGAAAAAAGCTTGAATTTGGCAACATCCTATTCATTACTGAAAAAACAGATTAAAAGCGACAAGGAAGATGCCGTTACTTTTGCGGCTATGCTCAATAACCTAATCAATAGTGATCAAATTCTTCAACAAGATATCGGTAGTCGCTTATTGCAAATGTTTTGGCACGGTTTATCACCAGCTAGAGTGCAAAATGTCGTTTCCTCAAAAACGGTTGAAGGCCGTATTAAGAATGCGGGTATCTGGTACACTTTTAAATTGCATCATTATGCTAAAGATAATCCAGAGACTTTCCTTTCTCACTTAGCACGACATATCTATTCAGATAGTCACTTGGAATAAATCGATGGAATAAAAAAAATGCTGACTGGTACAATTACAATATAGGCTCTCCTCAATCTGACAAAGATGTACCGAGTAGAGACGCGATGCCTCGCGTCTCTAAAAAATGAAACAAGCGATAAAGGGAACAGGAGAAAAATGTATACTTAGCACCGTCATATAATAGCGACCTATTGATTCTAACAGCCAACAGCTTTTCACGCCAAAGATTTTGCGCGCAAAATCTTTGGCGTGAACTGAAGGTCAGCGAAGCTAAAGCAGTTGTCTAAAAGCTCAAGTCAGGTGGTGGTGACTAACAACAAAAGCGCAAATTATAACGGTGGGCAGTATAAATTTCAGCAAATTTTTTATCAGCTCAAATGCACAATACCTTTCTAACCCGGCTTTTTTTAAATCCCCTTAAAACTCAAAATCGGGCGTAATTTTCTAACGATACGCACCAAGTCGCGTTGCGCTCGCATCACTTTCAGGATATCTTTATAAGCTGATGGGCTTTCTTCACGCAATGGTTTTTCTAAACGTTCTTCAAACCAAATTCCCCGCATTTGTTTATGCAAGTCTTTGATTGTTATCGTTTTTCTGGCCTCATAACGACTCAGGCTACGTCCTGCGCCATGTGAACTGGATCGTAAGGCTTGTTCACATCCGCGCCCTTCGACATGATAGCTGGCACTCCCCATTGAGCCGGGTATGATTCCGATTTCGCCTTCGGTTGCCGATATCGCCCCTTTGCGATGAACCCAATAGTCTGTTCCAAAATGTGGCTCTCGCTGAACATGATTATGATGACAGCCTATCATGCTTGATGCGTCGGCTGAAACGTTAAACCATTCTGCCATCATTTCCCTAACCGCTTCTATTATCGCTTGCCGACTTAAATCAGCATAACGATAAGCCCAGGCGATATCTTGCAAATAGGCTTGTCCAGCTTCACTTTCTGCTTCAATGTATTTTAAACCCGTGTTCGCTGTTGCCGCTTTTTGTAAATGGAGAGTCGCAATAGCTTGTCCAATCCCACGGGAACCGGTGTGAACCATTAACCATAACGCATTCTCTTCACTCGCTTGAAATTCCAAAAAGTGGTTCCCACGCCCCAAAGTACCAAATTGAACCCGCGCATCGCGCTGCTTGAGTTTTTCCAGTTTAGCGATACTTAATGGTGTCTGTTGTAGCGTCTCTGGCAATGAGTCAAATTGCGTTAGCGCGCTATGGCGATTAGTGGGAACTAATTGGCCTAGGCCTTTGAATAAACGGGCCGCAGCCTGTTCTGTTTTTAGGATATCCGCTTCGCACTCGAAACCTATCGCTGTCATACCACAGCCTATATCATTGCCAACCGCTTCTGGATATAAGCGCGATTGCGTCGCAATCACTGTGCCGATACAAACCGCTTGGGCTAAATGGACATCCGGCATCACAGCGATATGGCTCACGTCATCCGTTTTCGCCAGTCGTTCCAATGCACTCGACACCGCAGGCGTTAACGGTTCAGCTAACCACTTTTTAATTGAAGCTGGTTTCATGCTACCCCCGCCTTCCCGCCTGTAAACAGAAATGAAATCAGAGGAGCGCGTTTGCGATTAATCGCCGTAGCGATGGCTGCGCGTAACCGGCCTTTGGCGCGCAGCAGCGCGGATAAGACTTCATGCTCATCTAACAAAACGCTGGATTCCACTATCACTAACAAGTGTGAACTGTCTGGATTAGGTTCAACCGCGCTGACGATTAAGTCGCGTAATACCGGTTCAACGCTGTCGCCAGCCATCACCATATTCAGCGTTTTTTCCGCTTGTTTGCACACTTGATAGGTTTTGCGATGCCTTTGAGTGTTCGCGTGAGAAGACTTGCGTGGAGCGATGCCATCTTCTGGGCGTATTTCTTCACATAATGAAGCGACTTCTTTTAACCATTCTTTTCGGGATGTCATGTTGATACTCTCACAAGGCCATAAATTTTAGGCCAATTTGAATAAGTGATGTGAGAGCCCGGCCATTTGCGGCCAGAAACATCAGATTGACCGCTAGAGGTAGCCAGGCCCTAGTTTTAATAGCCAATTCAATAGGTTAGTGACAAGCATAGTAAACCTCCTTTTAAATGTAGGGGCGAACCTACGTGTTCGCCCTCTTTTAAATGTAGGGGCGAACCTACGTGTTCGCCCTCTTTTAAATGTTCGCCCTCCAATAAAAATCCACAGATTCAAAGAATCTCCATATTGATAATGTGATCGTTTTCATCGAGTTGCAACCGCACTTGCCCATAACACTTGATACGATCTGCAAGACAACCTGAGCCTTCCATAATCAGTTCGTCAAAACGCACTTCAACCACAACACTGTTTTCTTCCGTTGATAGTATCGTGATTTTCAAGGTATCATTATCAATCCAGCCATTTTGGGTAGTCAGTTGACTTAATTCACGGCACGTTTGTAAATAGTGTTCAATGTTCATTTCCATTTTATTACTGCGATTTGTCAAATTGATGGATAAAACGCTGATTGTCATGATTGAACTGATTTCCACATTTCACGAAATACAGTTTTTGTTTGCCTCAACTTTTGCGTGAAACGCTGATTAATCTGATCCTGATACGATAATTAATAACTGATAACACAACACAATATGAAAATTAAAACGGCCTTATTATTAGGCTTTTTGTCCATTTCAACAACCCTCATTATTGCCGGCATTGTCGGTATTGTTGAACTAAGAACACTGTATACCATCAGTCAAGAGGTGAGCTTAAAAAATGCGCCGCTTGCAGATGCGGCAATGGAAATTAAATTAACGATTACCACTGCACACCTTTGGTTTGAAGAAACCCTCACGGGTGCTGAAGAAAAAGCAGTCATCGATAAAGTCTGGAAACAGCTTGATGACTGCTTTTGGTATATTAACGCGATACTCACAGGGGGCAAAAACCTTGAGGGTACCTTTTATCCTGTCAATGATAACGTCATAGAACAGAAACTGCTTTCTGTTAAACAGGATTTAGAAGCCTTTAGAAAAATCGCTACTGTACGTTTTGAAAATCAGTTTGGTGCGAAAAAACTTGAAGATCAAGCACTGGATGATCAGTTTGATGCGCTATTTGACAAAATCATCACTGGCGTGGATGAGGTTGAGGAAAAACGACATGCCAAAATAACCGAAGATGCTCAAAAAATAGCACAATCGTTCACTAGCGCGGTAATCATTTTGATTATCGTGACGCTACTTGGTTTTACCATTGCCTCTGTATCGGCTTATTATATCGGCCGTGAAATCATCAAACAGGTTGGCGGCGAACCCGCTGACATTGCCAAAATCACTGAACAAGTGGCCGCTGGGCATTTAGCCTTACAATTTGAAACGGATAAAGCGACGGGTATTCATGCCGCTGTTCAAATCATGGTTCAAAACCTCAAAGCCGTGATTGAAGATATTGTCAACGTTTCTCAGGCTTTAGCCACAGGCAATCTCAAGATAATGCCTGGCGATCAATATCAAGGGGATTTTATTCAAATCAAAAATGGCTTAACCACAGCCGCGATTAAACTCGGAGACGCAACCCAAAAGAATGCGGAGCAAGATTGGCTTAAAACTGGGCAAGCGCAGTTAAATGATCAATTAAGAGGTGAGCAAGATATCACCAAATTGGCTAAAAAAACCATTGATTTATTAACGACTTATGTCAATGCACAAGTGGGCCTCTTTTATTTGGTTTCTCACTCTGATCCGAAACAGCCCGTTTTACAAGAACTCGCCAGTTATGCTTATACCCGTCAGGATAAAACCCCTAATCAATTTCAATTTGGTGAAGGCTTGATTGGGCAAGCCGCGTTAGAACAAAAAATGCTTTGGTGTAGCCATACGCCAGAAGAGTATCGTTATATTACGCGATCCGGATTATCACAAACCATTCCACGTTATGTCTTCATTTACCCCTTTTTGTATGACAATACCGTCAAAGGGGTTATTGAAATAGGTTCGTCCGAAAGCTTGACAGACAGTCAACGCGCTTTTCTTGAGCAAGCTATGCCCAATATCGGCATAGCCGTTAATATGGCCGAATCACGCACTCGGATGCAAGCCTTATTGGAACAAAGTCAGCGGCAAACTGAAGAATTGCAAACGCAGTCAGAAGAATTGCATGCCCAACAAGAAGAAATGCAACAAATTAATGAACAGTTGCAAACGCAAAGGGAAGAACTCGAAGAGAAACAAGAGGCCCTTCAACACCGCAATGAAGAGTTGCAAAGTCAATCCGAAGAATTGCAAAGTCAATCTGAGGAATTACAAACCCAACAGGAAGAATTAAAGCAAACCAATGAAGAATTGGAAGAACGTACTGAAGAATTAGAACGCCAAAAAGAGGCGATTCAACACAAAAATATCGCCCTAGAAACCACCCAAATGGAAATGGAAAAAGCGAGGGCCGCCATTGAAATCAAAGCGCATGAATTAGAATTAGCCAGTCGGTATAAATCAGAATTTCTGGCCAATATGTCACATGAACTCCGCACGCCTTTAAATAGTTTGCTTATTCTATCACAATTGCTAGGGGATAATAAACCAGGCAATTTGACAGAAAAACAGGTTGAATACGCTCAAACGATTCAGAGTGCCGGTTCAGATTTGTTAACACTGATCAATGACATCTTGGATTTATCCAAAGTTGAAGCGGGCAAAATGGAACTCAATATTGAAAAGTTATTCTTGAGCGATTTAGTCGAATCGCTGGCCCAGAAATTTGCGCCTTTAGCGCAAGAAAAAGGCTTAGCCTTTCACATTCAAATGGCTGAGAATTTGCCCGAGTTTTTACACACCGATCCGCTGCGCTTGAAACAAATATTGACTAATTTGTTATCTAATGCCTTTAAATTCACCAATCAGGGCGATATTCGCTTGAACATCATTCAAAAAGAGGCATTGATTGCAATCAGTATCACGGATACAGGTATTGGAATCCCTTCAGATAAGCAACAACAGATATTTGAAGCGTTCCAACAAGTGGATGGCACCAATAGCCGACGTTATGGCGGCACAGGCCTGGGTTTATCGATTTCTCGTCAGTTAGCGAGATTGATTAGCGGTGAAATCACCCTAGAGAGTGAAGCCGGTTTGGGCAGTACATTCACCTTGTCGTTACCCGAAACGCTGTCTCTCTCATCTCCAGAAACCACTCATCAAAGCACTGAAATAGCCAGTTCAAAGCCCGAACCAGAAGCCAAAGCGGCCAGTTCAGAAATCTTGATTTCATCAGAAAACGAATCTGATTCAAAGGCCATTGTTGATGATAGCGCAACACAGCAATTTGATAATAAAACGCTGCTGATTATCGAAGATGATCGAAAATTTTCCCATATACTCATAGACTTAGGACACGAAAAAGGCTTTAAATGTCTGTATGCAGAAGACGGTAGAACCGGCCTAGAATTAACGGAAAAATACCAACCGAATGCGATTATCCTTGATATCGGTTTACCCAACTTAGATGGTTGGAGCGTTTTGGAAAGATTAAAAGACAATCCCGACACCCGACATATTCCAGTCCATTTCATTTCAGCCGCTGAACAAAATAGTTTAGAAGCCACCAAAAGGGGTGCCATTGGTTTTTTACATAAACCCGTGAATATGACACAACTGGGCGAAGTCTTTAAAAAATAGAACAGTTTATTAGCAAGACAGTCAAAGAAGTGTTAGTGATTGTCGATAATGAACCACATCAACAAACCATTTTGGAATTAATCAAAGGCGATCATATCCAAATCACATTAGCCTTAACACCGGCCAACGCATTAGGGCAACTCCGACAAACCTTATTTGATTGCGTTATTTTGGACATGGATATCGATCAAGGTTCAGGCAGCCACTTGCTTGAGCAAATGGAACAAGAAGACGGTTTATGCCAAACACCCGTGATAGTGTATTCAGATCGTGAATTGACATCGGCAGAAGAAGCTTTATTACTGCAATGCGCTGATCATTTGCCCGTTAAAGCGGTAAATTCATCAGAACGTTTATTAGACGAAGCCACCTTATTTATGCATCAAGTGGAAGCCAATTTACCGGCCAAAAAACGCCAAATGCTGCGAATGGTACATGACAAAGAATCCATATTAACTCAGAAAAAGATACTGATAGTGGATGATGATGTACGGAATGTCTTTGCCCTAGCCACCGTGCTGGAAGAAAGAAACATGGAAGTGATATCCGGCAACACAGGCATAGAGGGTTTAGCCTCATTAGAAGAACATCCCGATATTGCGATGGTGTTAATGGATATCATGATGCCCGAAATGGATGGTTACGAAGCGATGCGAAAAATCAGAGCGCAATCTCAATACCGGAAATTACCCATCATTGCGCTGACAGCCAAAGCCATGAAAGGCGACAAAGCCAAATGTATTGATGCCGGCGCGAATGACTATTTATCCAAACCCGTCGATACCGATAAACTTATTTCCTTGATGCGTGTGTGGTTATATCGGTAGATTTGATAGAACTGATTCACGCTGATTGTATATAAGTACTGAACCATAAATTTTCAGGTATTTTAATTAAAAGAAACAACCAAGAAGAGGGGCATGAGCAAGAGGGGCATTCGCCCTGGATTGCCCCTACGGGCGGTTCGTAGGGGCAATCCAGGGCGAATGCCCCTTACTACAAGGATTATATCGTGTTTAGGTTTGGGTTTATCCATTCTTATATCGAATCCTTGTCGTTATTTTTGTTTTAAAACCAATAAAGTAATATCATCATACACCTTTTGTGTACCAATGTGCAGCCGCAAATCAGCAATCACAGCATTCTGTATTTCATGAGCGGATAAATGCCAGTTTTGACTGATGATCTGACATAAACGTTCTACGCCATATTGTTTCTTTTGGAAATTTTGCGCTTCGGTAATGCCATCTGTGTATAAAACAATACCATCATTCTGTTGTAATGAGATTTCATGTTGCGCCACAAATGGGGAAATATCCGCTTGAAGTCCGACTATAAAACCAAAATCAAAAGTATCAATGCGTTCCACTTCGCCCCCTTTGCGAACCAACAGAATTTCCTCATGTTGCCCAGTAATCTGTAAAATTCCCCCATCGGGCTGAATACCTTGTTGTGGTTGATAATCTAATAAAGACAAGGTCAGATTTTTATCCGTTTGCAAGCGTTGGGCATTATTATAGATCGCTTCATTGACTAAGCTTAAAAAGCTTTCAGGATCAGTGATGTCAGTAGTCAATAATGTTTGAATCGCTGTTTGTACCATCAACATTAAAACGCCGCTCTCTAAACCGTGTCCAGTGACATCACCAATCCCGATTTTAATGCGCCCATCACGTTTAAGAACATCATAATAATCGCCACCGACTTCGTCTGCTGGTTCCATAAAGCAGGCAATGTCTAATTCTTCAATTTGCTCAAGCTCTTCTGGTTTGGGCAACACCATTTGTTGGATATGACGCGCAACATCCAATTCGGCACCCATCCGTAGATTTTCTTTTTCCAAAGATTGATTCAGCACACTGATTTCTACATTGGCAGCGGCTAATTCCTCATTCGCTTCAGCCAGTTGTTTGGTACGTTTTGCCACTTTCTCTTCTAATTGAGTGGCATATTGGGCATTTTCCAGTGAAATCGCAATTTGGCTGGAGAGCATTCTTAATACAACGAGACGTGCTTCCGTAAAAACACCGGTAGTCAAATTATTTTCTAAATACAGAATAGCGCGCAATTGTTGTTGATAAACAATCGGAAAGCATAATACCGATTGAGTTTGATAGGCTTTAATGTAGGCATTATCCGTATAAAGTCCTTCCTGTCTCGCATCCGCTAACACCACATTCTCATGAGTACGCGCCACGTAGCTGATAATCGCTTCAGGGAGATGATTTTCAATTGGCAGAGAATGCAAGACTGTCACGTTTTCCTGAGCGATTGCCCCTTCAGCTTCAATCACCCACTCTTCATTTTGCGGCAAAATCAAAAAACCTCGCTGGGCTCCCGCATTTTCAATCACAATGTGCATCATTTTTTCAAGGAGCCGACTTAACACGATTTCGCCTGAGAGTGTTTGAGCCGCTTTCATGACACTTTCTAAATCTAACACCGTAGAAGTACTCATATGACGAGTGGCTGATGACGCCATAATCGTTATCGTTGAGCTTAGATTGCCCAATGTGGGCGTTGTTTTCTGGGCTAAGAATTGCGGATATCGTTCTTCCAAATCCTTCACCTTTGCCATCGCGCCCCATTGTTGATAGTGATAATGCGCTTCTTTCAGTTCAAGTTGGGCAAATTTATCCATGCCACGCGCTAAATAAAACTCACCAGATAATTCGTAAGCGAGCGATTCTTCATGGATATAGTCATTCTCTCTTGCACCGCTAATGGCTTTTTCATATCCCGCCATCGCTTCTGCAACTTGCCCTAATACTCGCGCTTTCTCAGCTTCAACCAAATCGTACTTGTGTTGGAAATTCATTGGGGCATGAGAAGCCCACATTTTCATCTTCTCTTGATTTAACTCAATTTTGCCTATAATCTCTTGTTGTCGATTGAATGAAGCAGTGGGATAAGTCGCTAACAGTGCGAGCGAAGCGTAAAATTTAGAAATGGGAACAACCATGATTCCCATGTTGGCTTGTTCATATTTTTCAGCTAAAGCCATGTTGGCAAGGGATGTCGGGTAATCTCTAAATAAGTAACACAGCATGGATTTTGCCAAATAGACAGCAAAAATAGCCATTCCGTAATTCGTTTTAAGCAAATAGGGTAATGTCGTTTCTTCATTAAAAGCTTCCCCCATTAAACAATCATTCTTTGAATGACTCTCATCTTGCAGGTTCAATACCAGTTGTTTCCATATATTGAGATAAACAAGCTGATAGCTCTGCTTGATAGAAGTCAGCAGCTTAATCAACTTTGATAATTTATGATCAACAAAATCCAGAGACTCTCCTATCCAAAAACGGTAGCTACCCTCGTGCATAGCGGCAATAGCCGCATATTCTAGATCGCCCATTTCAAGGCCGCTTTGAATAGCGTTTTGCAATCCTTCTATGCTTTCTCGCGCATGTTTTTTCCAGTAAGTGACGGTAACGTGATGACTTGTTAATACCTTCGCTTTAAATTCATTGGCCTCTGTTTTATCTAATAAACGGGTAGCCAGTTGCACAGCTTGATAGCCAGAATCGAAATCTTCCAATATCACACAGAGAAGTAAGCCATAACTAGAATAACCATACGCTGAGAATAAAGAATTGCCATAGTCAAACGAGAGTTTAACCATCGTAAAGATTACCTGTGGAAACAGTTCTGGTGCAACAGTATAAATGGGAGAAATTGAGAAATTCAAGAACTGCATGGCTGCCAATTTATCGGGTGCCGTCATTTCAGGCAGCTTGTAACAGGCATCAATATTCACTTGTGGGGGTTCTTTTTCCAATTGCACACCCAACAGTTCTAATACTTGCAACGCTGTATCTAATGCGGTTTGCATTTCGTTTTTAGCCATGTATAACCGAATAATAACCTCATATATCTTGAGTTTATTTTGAAGCGTTTCAGCGTGTTGCAAAACGACTTGAGCAAGGGTTTCAGTTTGCTCAAAATGCGTACTTAATAATTCCGCTTCTGCTGTTTCCACGTAGAGGTTAAGTGTCAGAACATATTCAGTCTGCCAACTGTCTTTTGCCAAGAGATTCAGTCCAACATTCAGGTAGTTCAGTGCGGGTTCATAAGCCATTGCGGCTTTGGCTTTTTGACCGGCCATTAAATTCATTTGGGCAATCTCATACTGCTGACTTTGATTTTGAGCCAGTGAAATACCAAGATTAAGATGATCAACGATCTCAAAAAGAGTGTTTTCTCGGTTAGGCGTGTTATCTAACAATAAATGTCCCATTTGCCAATGAATAGATGATTTATTCGCATCGGCTATCAAGGAATAAGCGGCTTGTTGCACCCGATCATGTTGAAATTTAAAAAGCGGGTTAACCTCACACTTTTCCACGTTTTCTCGTTGTTTATAATGCTCATCTAAGGCTTCAAGTAAATCTTCTTCTATGGCTTGCCAAAGATGATCTAAAGTATCAAGTTGGCTGTGTTGATAAATGATGGATAAGGTTTTTAAGTCAAATGAGTTACATAAGCAGGATGCGAATTTCACCACTTCTAGGGTTTGGGTTGGCAACAGTTTGATTTTACTCGCCATTAATTCCACCACATTTGAAGTCATATCAAGCGCGGCAATTTTATTGATATCCCATTGCCACTCTTGGTTTTTGAGTTCAAATACTAATAAGGCTTGTTGATACAAAGACTTCAAAAACTCATGGGTAAAAAAGGCATTGCCTTGCGTTTTCTGATAAACTAAATCACTCAATGATTGGGTAGAGAGACGTTGAGACGTTAATGCTTCTGCAATTAACGTGTTGACATCCTCTTTTACGAGATTTTCTAATGAAATCGTGTTAACCAACGCACCCCATTTTTGCAACTCTTCTATTGTCATGACTAACGGATGATGTGCTTCAACTTCATTATCTCGATACGCACCCACTATCAAAAAATAACGATTATCCGTATCCGTCATTAATGTTTTGAGCAGATTCAGCGAGGCTGAATCAGCCCATTGCAAATCATCAATGAATAATATTAGTGGATGATCTTGTTGACAAATGGCTCTGAAAAAGTTTTGAAACACCAGATTAAAGCGATTTTGTGCCTCGGTAGGGCCGACTTGAACGACAGGCGGTTGTACCCCAATCACTAATTCTAATTGCCCAATCACATCTATTAATATTTGTCCATTTGGGCCGACAGCATTGAGGATTTTTTCGCGCCATTGGTTTAATGCCTCGCTGCTTTCGGTAAGCAGATAGTTGCAAAATTCGTTAAACGCTTGGCTGAAGGCGAAATACGGAATATTGCGCTGATATTGATCAAATTTGCCGGCGGCAAAATAACCGTTCCTTGAAGTCATGGGTTTATGGACTTCATGCACTAAAGCCGTTTTACCGACTCCAGAATAACCGGCCACTAACATCATTTCTCCAGCACCTTGACTCATACGTTCAAAGGCTTGCAATAAAGTATTGACTTCGTTTTCGCGGCCATAGAGTTTTTGTGGGATTTGGAATTTGCCGGAAAAGTCGTTTTGTGCTAATTCAAAGGGCTCGATTTTGCCCATTGTTTCAAATTGAAGTTGACATTGTTCCAAATCTGCCTTAACGCCAAAAGCCGATTGATAACGATCTTCAACATTTTTTGACATCAATTTCATCACGATATCGGAAACAATGCATGACACATCGGGATTGACTTCGCATACCGGTATCGGTGTTTTAGCGATATGGCAATGGACTATTTCCAAAGCATTGTTCGATTCAAACGGCAATTTCCCTGTCAAAAGTTCATAGAAAGTCACACCCAAAGAGTACAAATCGGTGTGGTAATCGAGGGAGCGATTCATGCGCCCAGTTTGCTCTGGCGAAATATAAACGAGGGTGCCTTCTAATTGTTCAGGATTTTTGAGTGTTGGTGTTTCACGCGGTAAGCGGCTGGCAATGCCAAAGTCGATGATTTTCAATTGGTTATTGGCCTTATTCCATACAATATTAGCAGGATTGATATCCTTATGAATAACGTTAGCCGCATGAATTTGGCCCAAAGCCTCGGCAATTTGGCTCGCTAGGGGGAGAAAATCTGAGATCGATATTCCCCCTTCTTGATCAAAAACCGTTTTTAGGGATTCACCACCAAAATCGTCCAAAATAATAACGAGCGTATTTTGGTATTTTTCAATGCCATACGTTTTGATCACGCCATCAAGATTGAGGCTTTTGATGATGTCATACTCTTGGCGATAGCGCGTCAATTCTTCAGGTGTGGGGTAGTCTTCTTTTAGTTTTTTGAGGATAACCGGTTGATTATCTTCTTTTATAACCCCACGATAAACGACAGAATTAGCACTTTCGTAAATTTGTGTGCTAATTTGATAATTAGGTAAAGTTAACATAATCAGTTATCAGTTATCAGTTTCACGCAAAAGTTGCGCGCAACTTTTGCGTGAAAATCAGTTATCAGTTATCAGTTATAGCGTTTCCCGATTGAATGAAGTACAAATTATTTAAGTTTAAAACGCGCAACCCCGTAGGGGTTGAATGTGAATAGCCCCAGGTGGCAACCTGGGGTTGCCAAAAGTTAAGTCGCGCAACCCCGTAGGGGTTGAATGTGAATAGCCCCAGGTGGCAACCTG
>QNEL01000075.1 GCA_003645185.1 Candidatus Parabeggiatoa sp. nov. 3 | reverse complement strand
CCACCTAGCCTGCCTAAAAAGGGGCAACCACAAGGGTTGCCCCTACGAACGGTTTGTAGGGGCAATCCCTTGTGGTTGCCCTGGTTTTTCAATGGTATTGAAACTGGAGCGATCCTGCACTAGTCGTTTAGACGAAACCTGTCAGGTTTTCAAAACCTGACAGGTTTTTTGGTTTTTTTAATCGAAGGCTCGCTATCCGACAAACGTTAAATCATATTCAACACAACACTGTCTAATCAAATCACTGGCCCCCGGCGAAATAAAAATACCACTGACTTGTTTATTCCTGTTTTGATGTTGAATTAACTGGACTTTGCGAACCAAAGTGATCACATCCGTTTCTATGGCTCGTGTTTTGATTTCAAAGACTTCAAGTTTGCCCTCTTGTGCCAAGATATCAACTTCAATAGACTTGCCTTTTTTTAGAAAGATGATGCATTCTTCATCCATAAACAGTTGACGTAATTGAATCGTTTCGGGTTTAATATCCGAACGCTTTAAGCCATAACTCAATCCCAACGCAAATAATTGTTCTGCTTCCTCTCCTCTTTTATCACCAACATTTCCCGTGACAACATTTAACCAAGCATCAAATTTGGTTATTTTTTCCTCAAACCGAGTCACGGCTGATTCTACCTTTATCAAACGGCGTTTCATGTCGAGTCGTTCACGTTTTTCTTCTTCAAAGCGTTTCTCACTCTCTTCAAATCGACGGTTCATTTCCGCCTGTAGAACTTCAAAACGCTTCTTCATCTCTTCCTGTAGAAGTTCAAAACGCTTCTCACTCGCTTCAAAGCGACGATTCATATTTTCACGCAATGGCTTCACTTCGTTTTGGAGAAGCTCAAAACGCTTGTCACTCGCTTCAAAACGATGAACCATGTCTTCACGCAATTGCCTCACTTCCTCTTGGAGAAGCTCAAAACGCTTGTCAGTCGTTTCAAAACCACGATTCATTTCCAACTGTAGAACTTCAAAACGCTTGTCAGTCGCTTCAAAGTGATGAGTCATGTCTTCACGCAATTGCTTCACTTCGTTTTGGATAAGCTCAAAACGCTTGTCACTCGCTTCAAAGTGACGAGTCATGTCTTCACGCAATTGCCTCACTTCCTTTTGGAGAAACTCAAAACGCTTGTCAGTCGTTTCAAAACCACGATTCATTTCCAACTGTAGAACTTCAAAACGCTTGTCACTCGCTTCAAAGTGATGAGTCATGTCTTCACGCAATTGCTTCACTTCCTCTTGGAGAAACTCAAAACGCTTGTCAGTCGTTTCAAAACCACGATTCATTTCCAACTGTAGAACTTCAAAACGCTTGTCACTCGCTTCAAAGTGATGACTCATGTCTTGACGCAATAGCTTCACTTCCTCTTGGAAAACTTCAAAACGCTTGTCATTGGCTTCAAAGCGACGATCCATGTCTTCACGAAGCAATTTAAGTTCAGTCACCAATTGGATAAGCTCATCGTGACGTGGAAATTCTAAGTTGAAACCTCGCAAGATTGAGGATGAATGGGAAGCGCCAAAACCCGTTTATTGGTTTTTACCCGCAAATTCAGAGGAGCCGATTTCTGCCAAAATTCGTTATCACTATGAGCGTTCCAACAACAAAACGGTTGTGCGGAAGTATGAGGATATTCGTCAGAAATTCCCCTCTTTGAGCATCACGCTTGATGAACCCGTAGAAGAAAAATTGGAAATTGATGGCCAAGAACTTGAGTGGTACCGGGTAACGGATGGCAAACTCAAGAGCGTTAAAATTTATTTAAAATCTGGAAAGCATAGCTTTAAAGCTAAGTTGAAACCTCGCAAGATTGAGGGTGAATGGGAAGCGCCAAAACTCGTTTATTGGTTTTTACCAACAGAGTCCAAACAGCCGATTTATGCCAAAATTCGTTATCGGTATAAGCGTTCCAACAACAAAACGGTTGTGCGGAAGTCTGAGGATATTCGTGAGCTATTTCCAGACTTGTTCATCGATCTGGATGAATTGTTAGAAGAAGGCGAAGATGAGTAAGATGAGGATTTATAAGAGCTGAATCATTTCCCAAGGGCATACACGCCGGGCTGCCCCTACAAACATTTTGACCTCTGTAGGGGGCGAACCTGGGGTGTTAAATTTCAGGTATTTTAGTTATTTTTTTTTAACCCAGATTTGTAGGGTGGGTAAGCGGGCGGCAATGAACTCAATAATAAACCCAGATGTAACCGCCCGCTTGCCCACCATTCCCCCATTTTGAATAAAAATAGAGTGAAAAATAAATCAATTGTGGCTTAAATTTAATACCCCAGGGCGAACCTACGTGTTCGCCATTTTTAAACATTTTGAAAGATAATAAAGGGCATTTGACAATGTGGTTTTTACATTTTAAAACGCTGTCTCGTCTTTTGGTGCTGTCATTAATGGCTAATATGTCATTGGCAGTCGCCAGTGAATTGACAGCAGGATTGAGCAGTTTGCATGTTCCCGTTGTTTACCCTAATCTTGACAACAAAATCGGTTATTTTCCTGCCCATATTCAATTTGTTGATCAACATGCGCTCAATCGCCCTCAAATCATCGCATTGGGCAATAAGAGTTTGATAACAGGACGTTTTTCTCTCATCGCTGTTCAGACTGAGGTAGATAAACTCCGTCAGAGAGTTAAGCAAAAGTATGGGGCCGCAACCAAGCTGGTTCAAATCAGCCCAAAAGGCTTTGCTATGCAGCTCTTGATTGAGGATAAAATCGTTTGGCAACGTTCATTAGCAAGGGGTTCATTCAAGCGTATACCTATCCAACTGCTGATTGCGAGTCAAAAATCGGGTCAAGTTGTGGAAGCGACGCTGAAGACGACGATGACATGGACTGAGAAGCTTCAACCATTAGCAGCTAAACTGAGGTTTGATTGGCAAGCGGTTGTCAAATTATTCCAAACTCAATTAGAGATCACAACGCTGTTGACTGAAAAAACACTCACAAAAGTTGCGAAGCAAGCATTGGCTGCACAGTTGATAGTATTAGAGAGGCAAAGCGATACGCCCCAAGCGAACTTGACAGCGCGGCTGCTTGACTGGATTGTCAATGAGTTTAAGCAGCAACTCCTTGAAAAGTATGAGAAACCCGCAGAGACACCCAGGCCCCATTTTGATCAAAACGCGATGCGTCAAGCGGATCATGCGCTATTGTCGTGGACAGTGTCGTATCGAATGCGTGAAAGTGTGCGTACTGAATCTTTAAATTCGGTGCATAATCTCAATGTCATTTCGTATCGGGAAAGGGTTGATAAGATTATTTCAAAAATGTTGATTCCATTTTAAAGCCATCTGAGTCCACCTCCAAAAATCGGATGTCTCAGCTTGAGACAGGGCACTGTTTTTTTACAACTTTTAGGAGATATTGATGCCAAAAATACCCATTATCCTCACCTTAGTGTGCTTTGCCGTCACAATGCAACACGCTTATGCCGAAAAACCTATACTCTGTGGAACGCCCTCAGAATGCTATGAATATGCGATGGACAAATTACAAGAGGCACAAGAACTCGTTAAAAAACAACAAGAAGAAAATCAGCGTCTTGCGAAAACCATCCAAGATTTGTCCTCGACAATCCAAGCCCTGGCCAATGAAAATAAGCGCCTGATTAAGGAAAATCAATCTGCTGTGTCTGCACTTCAGCAGAAAATGGCCCCTGTTAATATCTCAACTGATGGCAAGGTTAGCATTGGGACAACACAATCATCGCACCAGTTAGTGGTCGAATCCCAAAATGAGAATACCTTACGACTTATTGGCCCAAGTTCAAGAGGTTCAAAAGCCAAGTTGAATTTCGGTGATGGAGACTATGTGTTTCTGAAGGAGTATGAGGACGATAAATTAGAGATTAAGGCAAACGGGGGGGTGAAATTCACGGGTAGGGTAAATTTCACAAATTTGGTAGACATTGAATCAAAAGGCTCATTGAATGCGGCTCAATTTAAAGCGAATCAAGGACGTGCCTTGTACCTTGAATCAAACGGCAATGATCGGTCTACGCTGGTGGTTCTACAAAAAGGCTCACATAATGCTGCACAATTTCAAGCGAATCAAGCACATGCGTTGCGCCTTGAATCAAACAGCAATGAAGTTGCTACGCTGTTGGTTGAGCAAAAAGGCTCGTCAGATGCGGCAGTTTTTCAAGCGAATAGAGGAAATGCATTGTACCTTGAATCAAACAGCAATAAATATCCTACGCTGTGGGTTGAACAAAAAGGCTCACATAATGCTGCACAATTTCAAGCGAATCAAGCACATGCGTTGTACCTTGAATCAAACGGCAATGAATATTCTACGCTGCGGGTTAAACAAAAAGGCTCGTCAGATGCGGCAATTTTTCAAGCGAATAGAGGAAATGCCTTGTACCTTGAATCAAACGGCAATGAATCTCCTACGCTGTGGGTTAAACAAAAAGGCTCAAATAATGCTGCCAAATTTGAAGCGAATCAAGGACATGCGTTGCAGCTTGAATCAAACAGCAATAAATATCCTACGCTGTGGGTTGAGCAAAAAGGCTCAGCGAAAGCTGCCTACTTTAAAGGAGACATATCCACGAGCGGAAGTAAAAATTTTCAAATTCCTCACCCTAGCAAACCGGGCTATGATCTGATACATGCCAGTGTGGAGGGGCCTGAATCGGGCGTCTTTTATCGAGGTGAAGCAGAACTCAGCAATGGCCATGCGTTGGTAAAATTGCCGGATTATTTTGAAGCACTCACTCGAAAAGAAAGCCGCACGGTGCAACTGACAGCTAAAGGCCCTAAACCCTTTTTATTAAGTTACACCGATATTGTTAACGGGGAGTTTCAGGTTTATGGGACTCAGCCAAATGGTTTTTTCTCTTGGGAAGTCAAAGCCATCAGAGCGGATATTCCAACACTGAAAGTAGTCGTTCCTCATATGAAATGAACGCCAAGCTCTTGGGCGAACACGACGGTTCGCCCAGGGGTGTTAAATATAAACACATTTCTTGGTTGATTTTTTCCTCTATTTTTATTATTTCTGGGTGGAATGGTGGGCAAGCGGGCGGTTATATCTGGGTTTATATTGAGTTCATTGTCGCTAAGCGATCCCACCCTACGAATCTGAGGTGAAAAAAAGTAGCACTCAACACAAAGGAACTCTTCATGCGAATCAAACGTATCGTCTACCCAACACTGACACTATTAATCGTTTTAATGCAGACAGCGAATGCAACGACTCAACTCATTGATTGGCGTGACTTAAAAAATGCGCCTGCCACACTCCCTTTGGAAAACAGCCCTAAAACAATAGTGATTTTGGCTGACGATCTTGATTTGGGCACGTTCACATTGCCAAGCACTTATCCAGAAAAACTTCCCCTGAATGTGGTACTGATGGCCGATACACTACGGCTTTCGCAGATCGCTCACTTTGGCTTATCAAGTGCCCAAGGTGCGGGGTTCAATTTGCTTATCATCGTTCGACAGGTGATTGTAGGTGAAGCAGGTGTTTTAGATTTTAAAATGCTTGGACAAAGTTGCGGTAGCCTAAGAATTTTTTATGGTTCTGCCCGTTTTGAGCCTTTTACAACCTCTGTGGAAGCTGCGGAACGTTTCAAGTTCAGTCTCCAAAAGCTACGTCGTTCTGCCTTTTCTGGCTATCAAGATAAATTCAATGAAACCGATCTCAGCAAGATTGCCAGACAACTGGTGTCTACCCATCAGTCAGTCTATATTTTAGACGATATACTCATCAAGCCCTCAAACACAGGGTATCCCATCGCTTTCAAAACCGGCTTCGCATTAAATGGCGCGGTCTGGTTTACCTGTGCCGCTTACACGGCCGACAGCGGAGAATTGATGATTTCTCAGGATTTGAAGGCCGCCACCGATGATGTTCCCAAAGGGGCCCGGTTATACCAGTCTCAATGGATGGTTTCTTGGCTTAATAAACTGAATAAACAGGTGCTAGATGCGGTATTACTTAAAGACAGAAACCAACTTTTGGGCCATTTTCAAAACAGGGCAAAAATGGTTAAAGCGATGAGTTCTGCCATTGTTTCTGAAGACTACGATGAATATAGTCAGATTGTGATGCCCTTGATAGAGATTAGGGAAAAGTGGCTACCGCCCATCTGGCAAAATTGGATCACTGTTCAGGCAGCGGGCGGGATGCCGAAGGATATTCGGCGTTTTATAGTCAAGGATGCGTTATTGATAAACCGTTTAGCCCCGACGGATGCTTTGATTCAACCATATCCTAATGGAAAATTGGGGATCATTCAATATGATAACCTTCATCCTGACAAAATCACGCTGCATTTTGATGCGAAATTGACAGTTGATCCGTGGTTGAAATCTTTAGCCTCGCAAAAACTGGCAGAAACGGGCGAAAAAGTGATGGGTTTGTTTACCCATTGGAAGCTCTCAAACCCAAAGATAATCAGCGAAGGCGTGCGAGAGATTGTCGTTGTACCTATCGAAGACATTCTGCGAATCAAGTTGACCATTGAGAGTCATGCGCTAGGCAATATTGCCCTGTGGCGTTTGGGCCGTGAAACGGGATTGCCGCTGAAACTGAAATACGAAACTCGTGTCGATTCCAAAGTACGTGGTGACTTACAATTGGCCTTATCACTGGCAAGAAGCACCCAACCCGGCTTAAAAGTCAATGGGGATAACGTAATCAATACCAGTCGTCAAACCGTAACGATAGGATATGTTATGGTTGACGATCAAGCCCTATTGCTCAATCCTGCCTTGACAATACTCCCCGGTAAATCCGTCAAACTTCCCATACCACAGGATATGGCCACCCCCAAAATCATCGTACCACCTGAAGCCGTTTACACTGACGGGATTTCCTTGCTTGATGATTTTGAAGTGATGGGTGGCGGTTTAATGACAAAAGTCACCCTCACCAATCTCTTAGCTCATAACGAAGAGTTCGGTGGCGCTTTGGACTACGTGGTAGTCAAAATCACCTACCTCGTTGGTGAAGACGATGCTATTAAAGAATACTCCTTGGGTTCGTTCAAACTGTCTTCAAGGAAAACGCATGGTTCAGAGATAAGAATCCCGTTCATCAAATCAAAAGAAGGCCAGGAACGGTTTCGCATTGAAGGCCGGGCTTACTATGACAATGAACAGAGCTATCAAACGCTTCAGCCAAGGGAGGTGGATGATTTAAGCATCAAGATTACCGATGATTTTTTTGCCAATGAGGATGACGAGGAGGATAAGTAGCCATCAAATCTTCGTAGGGTGGGTAAGCGGGCTGCCCTAAACTGGGGTGTTAAATATAAACACATTTCTTGGTTTATTTTTCACCCTATTTTTATGAAGAATGGGGATATGGTGGGCAAGCGGGCGGTAAAATCTTGGGTTAATATTGAGTTTATTGTCGCCCGCTTACCCACCCTACAAATCTGGGTTGAAAAAAAAGTAGCTAAAATACCTGAAATTTAACATCCCAGCCCTAAACTACAAAAAATACCACAAATAGCCCGCTTGCCCACCATGCCATCAAATAAGGTCAGCTTAATTATTGATAAAAATCAATGGTTTAAAAGGTTATATGCATAGAGTAGCTTGTAGGGTGGGTAGAGCTTCGCTACACCCACCAAATCGTCGTTTTGTAGCAGGGCCGCTTTTTCACCTACAGGGTGGTGGACATAAGCTTAAAGCCTTGTGGGCAAACGAATGGGGATAGTCGTGGCCTTTGATTGATAAGAAATTGGAGTCTAAATGTGATAATGATGAAAAATAACCCTAACCATTGGCTTGAACTTCTGTTCAAGCTTAAATCTTGGAAAGATGGCATGGCCCTGACAGAACAGGCCCTAAACGAACATGAAGCTCAACAAGTCATTTTAGCGCGTCGGTGCCGTTCGGTGGGGAATCGACTGTTTTGGGCTGCACCCCGAAGGTAAACTGAACTCAACCTGCCAACCCATTGATAGCCAAACATGGGCAGATCAAGTGACAGAAGTGATTGCTATGACAGCAACCGGTCAAATCTTGATCTGTGGAGCCTGTCAAAAGACGCTTTCCTCTGCTGAGAGTGGTTTATTGGTTGCGGTACCCATTGAACAGACATCACTGTCTGCCCCTCTTTGCTATCAAGCTGAAATCAAACACTATTCAGAGACTGAAGCACACGCACTCACCTTAAATGGGCAAGGCGTTCCGATTGCACGCTGGCTAGGAACAAGCGGTTTAGACGAAAATTATATTCCTCCAGCAATGAGCTTGGGTAGCCATCCCTATTTATGGCAAGAAGTTAAAGCGATATCTGACGGCCTTGATCGTATTTTGGCTCAATCGACGGCCCCTAATCCTTGGTTATTCACTGTTTGGGTTCCACGCGGTGATGAAAAACGCCTGATGGCCATGCCCCCAATGGAATGGCTCTCTCTCCATCTACGTTGCCTTCGGGGGTTAGCTTCACAAGAAAAACTACGCCCTTTAACAGAACATCTTGAACCTCTCCAGAAAAAAGAATTATCCATATTAAATATAAGTGAAATCGTGAATGACATCAAGACAGCTTGGGAGATTGTCGAAACACGATTGCACAATGTGCTGACCATCAAAATTGACCCATTACTCTATAAATTAGTTAAACTACCTATAGAGAGAAAAGCTTGTTTGGACAAATCCCAATGTATTGCTATCACGATTCCCCAAGAATTGATCAATACGCCCTTACTACTTGCCATACCGACTCATCTCTATACAGGAGAAGAACTGAACGACCGAAAAAAATGGGCAATCAATCTCAAAAAACCAACCGAAAGTGGTCGTGGCTATCGCAGCAATAGGGGACTTCAATTTGTTCAAAAAACGGCAGTTGATAAGGAAGAAAGCTATTGGATATCTGAATTACCGCGCCCCACCACGATAGTCAACCAGTGTGGTATACTCACACTCCTTGCTGACGTAGCGGATATCAACAAACTTTACGTTTTGTCGAAAAGTGAATAGTTGACGAGAAAAAGATATTTACGATAATTTCTTTATTTAGCTGCGCTGAACGTCGTTTCCCAATTCCTTGTACTTAGGATTAATTCTTATGAACACACCACGATTTTTTAACACAGCAGGGCCGGTTCGGTGTGATGAGCATTATTGCTTGCCGCCCTTAAAACGATTTAATTTGGATGATGTTTTATCCTTGATTGATCAGAAAAAATATTTTGTGTTGCACGCGCCTCGGCAGTCGGGTAAAACGTCTTCTTTGCAAGCCCTGATGGATTACCTTAACCACGAGGGCAAATACAATTGTCTGTATTTTAATGTGGAATTAGGGCAATCAGCCCGTGAGGATGTGATGCAAGGCATCCAAGCTATTTTAAGTGAAATGGCTTTGATGGCAGAAGATTTTTTGGCGGATCCCTTTCCAGAAAGTATATGGGCTTCTGTATTAGAAAAAAGTGGTGGACATGCCGCTTTTAATAAAGTACTCACTCATTGGGCGGAAAAAAGTCCAAAACCATTGGTGTTGTTGATTGATGAAATTGATGCCCTTGTGGGTGATACTTTAATCAGCGTTTTGCGCCAACTTCGAGCCGGATACGCTAAACGGCCTGCTCGCTTCCCTCAAAGCATTATTTTGTGTGGTGTGCGTGATGTGCGTGATTATCGGATTCATTCTGAACAAGAGAAAGCCATTATTACCGGAGGCAGTGCCTTTAATGTCAAAGCTGAATCATTACGCTTGGGAAACTTTAATCAAGCTGACGTTGAAACACTCTACGCGCAACATACCTTCGATACTGGGCAAAAGTTTGAGCCTGACGCACTGAATTTAGTTTGGGAATTGACGCAAGGGCAACCTTGGCTAGTCAATGCTTTGGGGTATGAAGTCTGCTTTAAAATCAAAGCCCATCGCAACCGTTCTGTCTCTATCACAACCAAAATGCTTGAACAGGCGAAAGAAAATCTGATTTTACGACGCGAAACGCATCTCGATCAATTGATGGATAAACTCAAAGAAGCGCGAGTCCAACGTGTCATTCAACCCATTTTATTAGGTGAAAAAACACCTCTTTCTCCAGAAGATATCGAATATGTCATTGATTTAGGTTTAGTACATCGCTATCAAAATGGCCGCTTGGAAATCGCTAACCGCATTTATCAGGAAGTGATTCCCAGAGAATTGGCTTGGGGCTTTCAGATGAGCATGGTTGAAGAAACCGTTTGGTATGTCGATGCCCATTCTGGCAAACTCGATATGGAGAAATTGTTGGCCGCTTTCCAAAGCTTTTTTAGGGAAAATTCGGAACACTGGTTGCAACAATTTCAATATCACGAAGCCGGGCCACAATTATTGTTGCAAGCTTTCTTACAACGTATTCTCAATAGTGGGGGGCGAGTGGAACGCGAATATGGTTTAGGGCGAATGCGAACGGATTTATTGGTGATTTGGCCGCTTTCAGAAGGTACCCAAAAAGTCGTGATTGAACTCAAATTAGTCTATGTTTCCCGGCAAAGCACCATCACTCAAGGCTTACAACAAACTTGGCAATATATGGATAAAGCGGGTACGGCAGAGGGGCATTTGTTGATATTTGATCGGGATATCAATCATGCGTGGGCCGATAAAATCTTTCGGGAAGAGCAGAGTTATCAAAATCAAACCATTATTGTTTGGGGAATGTGACTCAACTTTTGCCGCTATACTAGGGTGTTTACTGAGCGTTTTTTTTGATGTGTTGTTAAGAAACTTTTACATACCTACTTAAATCAATGTAGGGTGGGTAACGTCTTTTCAAAGCCCACCATCCTCATTAAAAATTGTTACCGCGCTAAGTTAAATTAAATGGAAAATTGAAAACTAAATAATAAACGCTAAAGACGCTAAAGGCGCTAAAGGCGCTAAGAAGAATCGAAATCCTTGCGTCGTTTGCGTCTTTTGCGTTATTTTTCTGTCTTAAAATATTTCTTGCGCTTACCTATTTTTTTCTAAACACGCCCTTAACTGTTTTCCTAGCATTTCGACTTGGGGCGTGACAAACAAGTTATCATGATAGCCTTGAATCTCATAAATCTCTATCTGCCCTGTCGCTAATTGTGTAAAGGCGCTAACCTCTTTGACACGCCATTCGCTTGCGAAAAAAAGGGTTATGTTTCCGTGATAAGTTTGTGGTACATAATGTGCCCGAGCTTGATTGTAGGCATTGATAAATGAGGTATACCGGAACTGAGTTGAGGGCGTTTTGTGAATCCAAAGATTCAGCTTATTGCCTAATGGACTGAGCCATTGCTCTTGTATTTCTTGAAGATAATATTGCCATTTTTGTCGTATTTTATCAAAAAGGTAAATCGGGCCAAATTCTAACAAGTTAAGCCAGTGCTGATGTAAGCTATATCCCTGTTGCCCTTGCTTCGTTAGTCCAAGAAACCCATCAAATAAGGCCAATACTGCGACTTCTTGTCCATTGGCATGAAGTAGTTGAGCGATTTCAAAGGCGGCCTTGGCATCACCGCAATATCCCGCTAAATAATAAGGCCCTTCTGGTTGTACGGTTTGTATTTCTTCAATACACTGTTTGGCAAGCGTTTGAATGTCGGGTATGCTGTGTTGTTTGTTGTCTTGAGGATAGAATCCAAATACATTTAATCCAAATACGGGTTGATTCGTGCCTAACCAGGGTAACAGGGCACGGGCTAAGTGAGTTGAACCCATCATAAAAAGAGGCGGATAAGTGCCTTGGGGTTGAATCGCTTCTAATGCTTGCCATGCAATAATATTCTGGTTGGATTCGCTCAATAGACTGGCCTGTTCGGCAATAGTGGGCAATTGAAAAAGCGTGATCAAAGCTAAACGCTTGCGAAAGTGTTTTTCAATTTTGGTCAACAGGGTTATGGCTAATAATGAGTGTCCACCCCGATCAAAAAAGTTTTCATCTACTCCAATAGGAGAAATACCCAGCACTTTTTCCCATATTTTAGTCAGTTGAAATTCCAACGCATTTCGTGGGGCTATAAAGTTTTTTTCGGGTTGTTGTCTAATTTGCGCCGGTTTGGGTAATGTTTGTTTATTTATTTTGCCATGAGATGTCAAGGGTATCGCTTCTAGCGTGATAAATATTGACGGTACCATGTATTCTGGCAGCTTTTCTTTTAAAAAACGCTGTAATTCACTGGTTTTGGGTTCTTGTTTTAAAGCCGGTACGATATAAGCGACTAGACGTTGAACGCCAGTATTGTCTTCTCGAAAGAGAACCACTGCATTTTTGACAAGGCGATGATGAATTAACACCTTTTCTATTTCACCTAGTTCAACTCGAATTCCTCGGATTTTGACTTGATTATCCTTTCTGCCAATAAATTGAAAATGCCCATCACTCAACACTCGTGCTAAATCGCCAGTTTTGTAAATTAAATCATCTGGTTTTTGACTGAATGGATTGGGTACGAAAACGGCTTGAGTCAATTCTGGTTTGTTATAATATCCCAGCGTTAAATAGGGTGTTCTGATATAAAGTTCACCAATAATGCCTTGAGGGCACACTTCTTGGTTATCATCTAATATGATGGCTTTTGCGCCTTTCATGGGTTGACCAATGGGGATGAAACCACGTTCCATATCTGATTTTTGAACCAAGTGGTAGAATTTTACCATAGTGGTTTCGCTGGCCCCGTAGAGATTGACCAGTTGAATTTTGCGTTCATAAGTCTCCATCCACGTTTTCACATCAGAAACGGGTAAAACTTCTCCCGCCATCAATATATATTGAAGTGATTTTAGCTTTTGTGAATCTAAAGCACCCGCTACCATGATTTTAAATAAAGCCGGTACACAATGAATCAAGTTAATCTGTTGTTTGTCAATCCAATCAAGCAGCGTTTGTGAATCTAGCAGTTTGTTATTTTCTGGGGGAATACAAATCGTGCCGCCTGCACATAATGCGACAAACACATCTCTTAAAAACGCATCAAAGGTGGGCATAGTGAACTGGCTGATTCGCCATCCCTGACTCACATTAAAAGTTTCTATCTCCCAGCGAATAAAATGGGATATACTTTTTAATCGGCCTACGATGCCCTTTGGTGTGCCTGTCGAACCGGATGTGTGATAAATATAGCACATTGCTTCATTATCAATCGAAATGCTTGGCTTTTCGGCACTAAAAGAGTTTAGGGGTTCGATAATGGGAATGAACTGTTCTGTCTTATCAGCGGATTGGTTGCCTTCCAGATTGAGTAACCGAGTCTTTTTATCTGTCATATTCGCGACAATTCGGCGGTGGGTTTGTGTGATAAACCCATCTGGAGACAATTCCTTAACAATGTGACGCAAGCGTTTTTCAGGAAATTCTGGATCAAGCGGTACAAACACGCAACCTGCTCTCAGTATCCCAATCAAGGCGATGATAATGTTGATTCTATCATCAAGCATCACGGCAATAATTGAGCCTTTTGGCAATTGATTAGCGATTAAACAATTCGCTAATTGATTTGCCAGAGTATCAAGAAGTGCGTAAGTGATTGTTTTATCATTCCGCTGAATGGCTATCTCTTCAGGGCATTTTTGACAGGTTTGATCTAATAACTCTAATATTTCCCTCTTTTTCTTCACAATTTCCTCCGGTGTTGGCATCGTCCATAAGATTTCTAATATGCAAAGAAGCAAAATAAATTTGGAACGAAAGCCGTTGCAAAATAAATTGGGTTTGAAAATCTCTGTTAGGTTTAGAAATAGTCTTTTTAGAAAAAAGTTAAACGTCATCAAAAAAGTCGTCATTAAAATCATCTATTAAAGCCGCTTTTTCAATCTCGCTCAACAGCGACAATTTTGAAAGACTTTTATTTGGATCAACGACAATGTCTGCCAATAAATTTTGAAAATGGCCTACCATGCGCTGCATCGTTGCTGCACTGAACAGGGCGGTATTATATTCAAACCAGCCTGTTATTTCTTCCCCTTTTTCATATAATTCTAGGGTTAAATCAAACTTAACCGTGCCTGTGTTGACGTTTAATGGCGTTGTTGTTAAGCCGCTTAGATTTAAATCAGGATAATCAAAGTTTTGCAGTAGAAAAAAGCTTTGGAATAAGGGATTATGACTGAGTTCGCGTTCTGGATGTAGGCTATCAATTAAGTTTTTAAAGGGCAAATCTTGGTGGTTGTATGCCGCGAGCGCGATTTCGCGCACTTGGCTTAAAAATGACACAAAGGGTGTTTGCCCAGATAGGGTGGTGCGTAGCACTAAGTTATTGATAAATAAGCCCATAACCTTTTCCCACTCGATACCTTGCCGCCCTGCTGTTGCGGTACCAACCGATAAATCCGTTTGCCCTGTATAGCGATACAACAAGGTTTTAAAAGCTGCTAACAATGTCATAAATAAAGTCACACTTTGCTGATGGCTTAGTTTATATAGGGCGGTTGTGAGTGAGGCCGAAATCAGGATGGGTTGCCGTGCGCCTTGGTAAGTTTGTACGGGAGGGCGCGGATAATCGGTGGGTAATTCCAATATCGGCAAGGGGCCTTTTAATTGTGATTGCCAATACGCTAATTGTGATTGGTATTGCTCGCTTTGTAGATATTGCGTTTGCCACTGGCAAAAATCAATGTATTGATAACCAACCTTTTTAGAAAAGATTTTATCTTCTATAAAGCTGGCATACCATTCTGTCAATTCTTGTATAAAAAGCCCGATTGACCAACCATCGGTTATTAAATGATGGAAAGTCAGCAATAATATCTGTTTTTGTTCCTGTAAGCGGAGTACAGTTGCTTGCCATAAATACGTTTGCCCTAAATCAAAAGGGCGGCGGATTTTTTCATTGATAATGTGTTGTGTTTTGGTTTCAGACTTTTCGCTTCTCAAATCTATCACTGTCACGGAATAAGGTGCAGGCGGAATAATGCGTTGTTGCGGCGCACCGGTTTCAGTCATTTCAAAATGAGTACGCAAAGTGGCATGACGACGCACCATTTCGCTGAAAGCGTGTTCTAGTGCCGACACATTAAGCGTTCCTGTCAGCTTATAGGCCAATGGTATATTAAAAGTGGGTGTATTGGGGTGGAGTTGCTCAAATAGCCAGAAGCTTTGTTGAGTGATGGATAATGGGGCAGTATCAACGGCCTCGCTTTGAATTTTAACGGGAACAGTGAGGGATTCCAATGATTTCAGAGGAACAAGCGAATCTGGAACAAGCGAATCAATATACGCTGCCAATGTTGCCACTGTTGGTTTATCAAATAAAGCATTTATTGGTATATCAGTCTGAAAAGTCTCACGCACCTGTGAAATAATCCGAGTTGCTAACAGTGAATGTCCGCCCATTTCAAAAAAGTTGTCGTGAATGCTGAACTGGGATACTCTCAAAATGTTGCTCCACCATTTAAATAGATTCCTTTCGGTGGGTGTACTTGGCAAGCCTTCGCTGGAATCGCTTCCTTCCCAAGTGGGTAAGGGTAAGGCCTTACGATCTATTTTGCCATTGGGGGTTAAGGGCAAAGCTTCCAGCATCACAAAAGCGGAGGGCACCATGTAATCTGGTAAACGCTTATTCAGAAAGTCGCGTAATTCACTGGCTGTCAGAATCGGTGCCGGCCATTTTGATGGCACTTTTTCAGATTGATGGGCCTTTAAATCTGGCCTTGATTTTTGAATAGCGTAAAGGTAATAATTCATACCGGCGCTTTGATCAAACGACCAATCTTGCTCAACAACGGTTTGATAACCCTGTTTTTCAAATAGGGCGAGAACTTGTTGAAGACGATTGTCTATATCATGCACTTCCAAGGCGATCTGATGAATCTTGCGCCAATCATCTTCAGCAATGCCTGCAAGCACATCCCATTCGCTTTTTTCTACATTGATTTTCAGTAAGTCTATGTTTTCAATATTGTTTTCTTGGATGATATCCGAAAGTGTTCTTAACGGCACTTCAAAAGTTTCGCTTTGAAATTTATCTGTCAGGAGTTCTTCCAATAATGCCTCATCCTGATTTTGGGAGGCAACAGAGTCAGCGTGTAAGAACGATTTAACGATTTCTTTTTCGTCATCGATATCAGCATAAAGCCCTGATAAAAAAGAATATTTTGGGTAAAAGGTAAAATTCGCCGTTTTGGTTTCACCAGATAAACCGCAATTAAACAGTTTGGCATCCACCTGATAGAGTGCCGTATTGTGTTCAAGTTTTTCAAACACAAAAGGGTTTGGTTCAAATCCATAGACTTTGATATGGTTAGCACTCAGGTGGGCAAATAGGCTAAAAAGTCCGATGTTGGTGCCGACATCAAAAACACAATCACCGTTTTGAATCGTGATGCCGTGTTTTAAATAGGCGTTTATTTCAAATATCTCTTTATAGAGAAAATCAGTTTCATTTTTATTCAAATGGGCTATCGCCAAATTATTCGGCAATGTATAACGCGGTTGCCCGGCAATAGTCGGTGCCCGTGATGGCTTGGGTACGACATAGCTGACTAAACGTTTATCATTTGCAACGTCTTCTCGCAGCATGACAACGCTTTGTTGAATATCGGGATGTTGTGTGAGTACGGTTTCAATTTCGCCCAATTCGATACGATAACCGCGAAGTTTGATTTGAGCGTCAATGCGCCCAAGAAATTCGATGTTGCCATCGGGCAAGTAACGCGCTAAGTCGCCCGTTTTATAGAAACGGGCAATCCCTTTCAGATTTTTTAAATCTGGAATATCGATAAAATGTTCTGCTGTCAATTCTGGGCGATTAAAATAACCCCGCGCCAATCCGGCACCGCCTATATATAATTCGCCTTCTTTCCCAACCGGCACCGGTTGAAGGCTTTGATCTAAAATCTCAATATGAACATGGGCAAGGGGATGCCCAATAACGGGCTTAATCGAACGGTGTACTTCACAAATCGTGGCATCAACCGTACATTCTGTCGGGCCATACAGATTATAAAAACGAATCTTTTGAGTTTGTGCCAAGGCTTGCCAAGTCGATTCATTAATCGGTTCGCCGCCAATCAAAACGATTTTGGGTAGCGATTGAGACAACAAACCGGCTTCGATGAGTAATGCGAGTTGTGAGGGGGTGCAATCCAATACGTCTATTTGATGGTTTCCCAAATAATCTAATAAGGCTTTGCCTTCAAAGCGGATCGATTCTGGGATGATATCAAGCGTATGCCCATAGCCTAATTGGATGAGTTGTTTGACTGACGTGTCAAAGGCTAAACTGCCATTTAAACTGATTCGCAGTTGTTCAGGTTGATGAGCGGCATAAATGGCTTGATGAAGGGCATTGGCAAGATTGAAAACGGAACGGTGTTCGATAGCCACCCCTTTTGGTATTCCGGTTGTGCCCGATGTGTAGATCAGGTAGGCCAGATTATCTGGTGTGATATCCGTGATGAGATTCTCATCACTTTCCTGAGCAATCACTGCCCAGTCGGCATCAAGACATAAGACTCGCGCTGCTTGTTCTGAAAACTGGGCAAGCCACTTTTCTTGAGTCAACAGCACTGGAGCCTGTGAATCGGATAACATGACAATTAAACGGGCCTTGGGATAAGTCGGTACTAAGGGCACATAAGCCCCACCTGCTTTGAGAATGCCCAACAATCCGACTATCATTTCTATAGAGCGTTCGATGCAAAGTCCAACCAACACTTCTGGCTTAACGCCTTGTTTTTTAAGAGAATGTGCGAGTTGATTGGCACGCGCATTCAAGGCTTGATAAGACAATTGTTGATTTTCAAAGACGATAGCGATGGCATCGGGTGTGCGTTCGACTTGGGCTTCAAAAAGTTCGTGAAGACAGCGAGTTTGTGGAAAATCAGCTTGAGTATTGTTTCCGTTTTTTTGCATTGGTTTGTGTGTTTTTAGAAAATTTTTTGAGGGATATTGCTAGGGTGTCTATTTCGCTAAAGACGCTAGATTTCTCTTGAGTAACGCCTTTAGCGCCTTTAGCGCCTTTTGCGTCTTTTGCGTTTAAATTTTGTTTGAAAATCAGGCCTTCGCAAAGGGATTGCCCCTACAAACTGACAATGACTGGACAAAAAAATAGCCCCATAGCATAACACTATGAGGCTATTTTATTGTTAATTGTCCTAAATCAACAAGCCGTTAGGATTGTTTTTCTTGATGAGACGCTTGCTGTGATTACTTCTTCGGTGTTACTTCATCATAAAGAATGAGACTACCATCATATTCTATCTCAGCAGCACGGTAAGTATCCGCCGCAACATCGTCTGTGCAGGTGTACGGGGAACCCCCACTGGGAAAATCACAGGCTACATCTATCTCCGTTCCGCCATTATCAAGTTTATCACCACTGAGGATAAGCAAGGCTGCCGTGTCTTGTTCAGCAGAGGTGGTTAAGGTTAAATCAACTCCGCTCCCATTCTTGGTGGCGGTTAAGATCACGTCTGTTGCGAGAAGTGCCTTCTGATCATCAGGATTCACAGGAGGAAGAATCCCATTTTTCCTTAACTGGGCACAACTACTCGCATCCTCGAACCAATGTGCGCTTGTGACTTTTGCGTCTTGCCCATCTGGTAGTGGGTACCAAATGTGTATTGTCTCCCCTACTGTTTCCTCTAAACAGTTTTCACGAGACACATCCATGCCAAGTCGTGGAAATGTCTTTTGATAGCAACTGAGGAATCTCTTCACAACGACAGAGTTCCACTTATCGGTAATGCTATGTTCATGGGAGCTACCCGAGTTAAAGTAGTTTGGATAGCCATCATAACTCACAGCGGGTTCAACTTTCGCAAAATCAAGTACACAGACACCAGCGTGTACTGCTGTAAAACTGCTCAGTGCAAAAACACTGGATCCTAGAGCTACCATTAGCCCCTTTTTGCTAAAACGACTGTTCATAACGTTTTTTCCTATTGAAAAATATTTTCAACAACAAATAACAACCCCATCAACTTTAAAGCACTATCAAGTGTTGATGGTATTGCTACCCTTTTTATTATTAGGTTACGCCTAATCAACAAATGAAAATCCCTTTACATGGCAATCAATCATTTTTTTCAGCCACCAACATTCAGATTGCCAAAAAATCGACTTAGTTCTAAATTGAACATCAAGTTTTTAAGCTCTGCTATTTGGCACAGCATAAAACATATGCAAATATAATGCCTTATTTATAAGCGGTTGTTTTTATTAGAATGACTACTATTAACTATTATTAATGGTTGCATGTAACAATGCAAAATACAAATGTTATTGTACAAATTGCAATGCAAAATACAAATGTTATTGTAAAAAGACTAATTTAAGGGCAGACACGCAGGTCTGCCCTGGGGTGTTAAATATAAACACATTTCTTGGTTTATTTTTCACCCTATTTTTATTCCATGAAGGATGGATGGTGGGCAAACGGGCGGCTTCAATCTGGGTTTATATTGAGTTCATTGCGGCCCGTTTACCCACCCTACAAATCAGGCATGATGTGCTTGCCCTTTAAATCGCAAGGCCTTAAACCGAACACAATACAACCGGTTTACCTTCCTCTATTGCCATTACCGATTGAGAAAGTTGTTTTAAGATTGGGGTATCGGAACCCACAATCAGGCTCTCATAACAAATACCCAAACTCAGCGGATAGCCTTTACAGCCTACTATAAGCTGTTCTTGGGGCTGGGCAAATAGGGCCATCGCTGCAAAATGTCCCTGCAAACGCAGGAAGGCCGATCTCATTGCCTCAGCGGGCGAATTTCCCACATCCATATAGCGATTTAAGAACGTACAGAACAGCTCTAAATCGGTATTGCCTTCAAACTCATACCCGAGTTCTAACAAGTATGTCCGAATGGCTACTGTATTTTCCAATTTCCCCATATAAGCCACGGCTTGTTTTTCGTTGTGATACCACTGAGGCTGTTCCGTACCCATCTTCATATTCAGAATGGCGCTACCAGGGGAATATTCGGGTAACCAGCTTGATAAGGGTTGTTCCTTCGATGAGATTGGCTGTATCACACTACCTGAGTTAACAAATCCAAGCCAATCAAATTGCCCATATTGTTCTTCCAAGCTTTCTAATCCCGGTACCAAAATCGGTATCGCCTGTTGTAAATTATTAATACCCAAAATCATGATAATATCTCTCGAAAGTCAAATGAAACATGACCTTAACACAATCAGGAACAAAAAGAAATCTTTTTTTTAATCAGCTTGGGTGAACAAGATCGGGCAGCCCCTACAATCCCTAAATACGCGGAGTTTGATGATTATTGCTTTTGGAAGAAATACTCGGAATCTTTTTCGAGTGCAAAAACTGGGAAAATTGCGTTCTTTTGCGTCAAAGCGCGTTTATTTTTTCTTGAAATCTTTTTAACGCAAGAGGCGCAAGAGGCGCAAGAGACGCTAGATTTCTCTTGAATAACGCCTTTAGCGCCTTTAGCGCCTTTAGCGTCTTTTGCGTTTAAATTTGGTTTGAAAATCAGGCCTTTGCAAAGGGATTGCCCCTACAAACTGACAATGACTGGACAAAAAAATAGCCCCAGAGTTTATAAAACGATGAAGCTTTTGACAGACATCATTAAACTCTTTTTATCTTCACTGTTCAAATTCCAGGATAAAACGTTTGATAAAACCACGCAAAATTCTTTTTAAGTTCTTCTTCGATTCGCTGCGGTATTGAATGGCGAGCGGGTGGTTGACACGATGAATAGGTTTTATGCTGGTATTTAAACCGATAATAACTGTCGCTTTCATGCGCTTTCACTTCTAGTTGCTGCGGATCAAAAGGGGCTTCTGGCAAATTGAGCCATTGATAAATCTCACGCATCACCAAAACAGGTTCCGCCATCAAATGCTCAAACACGACATAATACAAGCGAGATTGTAAACTGTTGTCAATATCTTGTAGGTTTTCAATTGATTTTAAGGGGGTACCAATCACGCCTTCATTTCCAAAAAGCTTGTCGGCACGGGCGTAGCGAGAAAGATTGGCAAGATGATCCGGAAAATCAAGCAATAAGGTTTTTTGATGTTGCGCTTCAACTGAACCATAAATTTGTCCTAATTCGCGTACACAAACTAACATGCGGCAATCTGGATCAAGGTGATACACCATTTCTAATTGATTTAACCAACCCCTATTTTTGTCGACTACCCACACGGAGTCGCTTTCTGCAAACCAACCGTTGATGAAACCACGAAACGCATTGAGCAAGCGTTGATAAACCTTTTCAAAATCAACGTCGAGTTGTGACAATAAAAACTCATTATCGCTGAGTTGGTGGCGCAGCCCGTTTAAGCTGGGGCATAAGGGTGAACTGTGTCCAGGGCTGTAAATCTCTGGGTGGTGCCCTAGTAATTGGCACAAAAATGTAGAACCTGCGCGGGGTAGGCCGGTGACGTAGATCAGGCGTTTGTTGATGTGTATGTTGGACATGGAATGCAGTCACTTTCAATTGAGAAATAAGGATGAATGGTGGGCAAACGGGCGGTGAAATCTGGGTTTATATTGAATTCATTGCGGCCCGTTTACCCACCCTACAAATCTGCAACCTACATTTGTGGTAATTTTATTTTGTGGTAATTTTATTTTGTGGGAGATGTTGGAGTTCGCAAGCTCACTCCAACCTACATTTGTGGTAATTTTATTTTGTGGGAGATGTTGGAGTTCGCAAGCTCACTCCAACCTACATTTGT
>QNEL01000074.1 GCA_003645185.1 Candidatus Parabeggiatoa sp. nov. 3 | reverse complement strand
ATTTTAATAGAAGCAATCGGGGCATTCGCCCTGGATTGCCCCTACAACCGTACCCGTAGGGGCAATCCAGGGCGAATGCCCAAAATACCTGTTTATTTGTGCTTCAGTACTTAACATGCATTCCAATCGCAGCGAAGCAAAATAACATGCATTCCAATCGCAGCGAAGCAAAATAACATGCATTCCAATCGCAGCGAAGCAAAATAACATGCATTCCAATCGCAGCGAAGCAAAATAAATTTGGAACGAAAATAACAGCAAAATAAATTTGGAACGAAAATCAGGGCTTCGCAAAATAAATTTTGCACTACAGGCTTCGCATTTTTTATAAATCCCCTATTTTAAATCATGGTAATAAAGCGATGCCTGTGAGGCCTAGGGTTTCTGATAACCCATTCATAATATTCATATTTTGTACGGCTTGCCCGGCTGCCCCTTTGACTAAATTGTCAATGACTGAGAGTATGACAATTCTATTACCGTTTTGAGGGCGATGCACTGCTAATCGACATGTATTTACCCCGCGCACACTGCGCGTTTCGGGATGAGATTGGGGGGGCAAAACATCGACAAACGGTTCTTCTTGATAACGCTGAATCAATATCGCTTGTATCTCTTCTATTGAAGTCTCATGTATCAAGGTTGCGTACAATGTGGCCTCTATACCCCGTATCATGGGGACTAAATGGGGCACAAAGGTTAAATCAACGGGCTTTGCACTTGAGGCATTTAAGCTTTGACAAATTTCTGGCCAATGGCGATGTCCTGATACATTGTAAGCTTTAAAACTGTCGTAGACTTCACCCATTAGCATTGGCATACTCGCTTTACGGCCGGCTCCAGTCACGCCTGATTTTGCATCGGCTATTAAGTGTTGTGGATCAATGATACCGGCTTCTAATAAGGGTAACAATCCTAATAGTACTGCGGTTGGATAACAACCTGGGTTGGCGACTAAACGCGCTTTAGCAATCTGCGCTCGGTACCATTCAGGCAAACCATACACGGCTTCTTCAAGCAATTCAGGACAGGTGTGTTCCATACCATACCATTGTTGCCAAGTATTCACCGCTTTAAGACGAAAATCAGCGGATAAATCAATCACCTTTACCCCGGCATTGAGCAAATCGGGTGTGGTTTGCATAGCGGTGCCATTAGGCGTTGCGAAAAAGACGATATCACAGTCTGCTAAATTATCCAGTGTCGGCTTTGTAAATTTTAAATTAATTCGTTCCCGCAAATTAGGAAATAAATCGGCCACAGCGGTTCCCGCTTCTGCACGAGATGTGACAGCTTGCACTTGCACTTGGGGATGCTGTGCCAATAAACGTAATAATTCTACTCCAGTGTAACCCGTACCCCCTATGATGCCAACTTTAATCATTGGTTTTTTAATTCCTCAAAAATTATGTTTGTATTAGGCGCGATAGCGACTGAAATCTCAAATCAATTCGCTATAATCGTTTGATTATAAAAAAATGTCGATAAGAAATAAATTTGATAAACTGATTTATAGAGGTAAATAATTTCACACCAAGGGGCGATAACAAAGGTTCGCCCCTACATTAATTAATTTTGGGGGCGAACAATTTGGGGGCGAACTTTTGAGCGAGCGTTCATTTTTCATTTTTTTATTCTTTTACTCTCTGGGTAAAATAAAATAGATAAGTATTTGATTTGATTTAAAGTCATATCAATCCGATGTTTCGTATTTTATAATTTTCAATTTTCAATTTCCAATTTTTGTAATCATGTCTAGCAAATACCTGTCTGTCGCAATAGCTTTTACATTGTGTAGCCTGCTTTCTATTGTGGGATTTATAACCGTACAAAAAATAGAACAACGGCAGCACCGTCATGAATTTAACGATGCCGCTCAAGAGCGTATTTGGGCTGTGAACGAGACTATCGAAGATATTTTTGAAGTGTTGTATGCGTTGGCTACTTTTTATGAAACGTCCAATCGTCAACTGACTCGGCATGAATTTAATACGTTGGTGTCTCCCTTTTTATCACGTCATCCTGAAATTTTAACACTTAATTGGATTCCCTACGTTTCTGATATTCAACGTGGCGATTATGAAGCCGCAGCACGGCAGGATTATCCCCATTTTCAGTTTACCGTGTTAAATGCTGAAGGCAAGCTGATCACGGCCCCGCGAAGCGCCGAATATTTTCCCATTTATTATACTCTCCCTAAAACGGAGACGATGTTAGGTTTGAATTTAGCCTCAAAACCCTTTTTTTTAAAAGCCATAACGGGGGCCAGCGAGACGCATACCCGGCAAGCCACAAAACGATTTCAGTTCAAAATAGACAACGATGAACCATTTAATAATATATTAGTGTTTCATCCTATTTATCATCAACCATCGCTTATCCAAATGCCGACACAGGCGCATTTGCAAGGTTTTATTATGGGCAAGATTCGGATAAAAAACATGATAGAACATGCCTTGCAACTTATGAAACCCAAGGGTATCAACATGCTCCTACAAGATGAATCGGCACCACCTACAGAACGTTTTTTGTATTTTCATCAATCACGCAAGCATACTGGCAAGCAAACTATAATCCATCAGAAAGAAAAGTTAGGCAGTAGTTTGTCTTATAAAAAAACCTTTGAAGTGGCTGGACGTACTTGGTCTATTTTATGTACCCCTCATTCAACAAGTCAATTCATAACCGGCATCACTTGGACATCCTTAGGCACTTTGTTGAGTGGATTATTGTTAACACTGTTATTGCCCCTTTATCTCTCTAATTCAATTAAATATACCCGTCAACTTCAATCTGAGATCAAACAACGTGGCGATGTCGAAGCTGCACTCAAGCATGCCCAAAACAATTTAAAAGAATATAATCGTACACTAGAACTACAAGTCGCTAAACGCACCCAAGAATTGTTTGAGAACACGATTTTACTGCAAAAAGAAATACAAGAGCGTCAACAGGCCGATGAAGCACTACGCAATAGTCATTTCCACGCAAAAGTTTTTGCGCGCAAAAACTTTTGCGTGGAAAAAAGAATCTTCCGTTTTTTTGAATTACCTTTAGTTGGGATGACAATCACTAGCCCTTCAAAAAAGTTGATTGAAGTCAATGACAAATTTTGTGAAATGTTTGGCTATTCGCGGGAAGAACTTTCCAGTAAAACTTGGGCAGATTTAACCCATCCTGATGATCTGACGCATAGTGTGAAAGGGTTTAATCAGCTTTTGGCAGGGGAAATTGAAGGTTTTTCAATAGAAAAAAGGTATATTCGTAAAAACGGACATATTTTCTATGGAACTGTGTCAGTGCGTGGTGTGCGTCAGATTGATAATACTTTAGATTATATTGTTGCCGTCGTACAAGACATTACAAAGCGTAAACAAGCTGAGAAAAAGTTGCAGGAAAAAGAAGCTTTTTTGCGCTTAGTCATAGACAAGATTCCTCATCAAATATTTTGGAAGGATATGAACGGTGTCTATTTAGGATGTAACAAGCATTTTGCTCAGTCATGCTATAAAAAAAGTCCTGATGATATTGTGGGAAAAACTGACTTTGATTTGATTGCGAAAGAGCAAGCACAAAGCGTGCAGGAGATTGATCGCCGTCTCATGGAAACCGATATTCCTGAATATCATTTTGTTGAAGAGATTTTACAAGCTGATGGGCGTAAAAGTTGGCTGGAAACGAGCAAAATGCCTTTGCATGATATGACAGGTGAAGTCGTGGGTTTATTAGGCACCTGTGAGGATATCACAGAAAGCCAGATCGCTGAGGCATTACTGAAAGAATATAACCAAACTTTAGAGCGTGAAGTGGCTGAAAGAACCCGTGAATTAGGCGATAAAGAAACCTTTTTGCGCTTAGTGATAGACAACATTCCCCAATTTATTCTTTGGAAAGATATTAATTTGGTGCTTTTAGGCTGTAATCAGCAGGTAGCCCAATTTCTCCACTTAGACAATCCCACCAACATCGTGGGCAAAACGGATTTTGAATTATTTAGGGAAGAAGAAGCACGGCGGTTCCGTGAACAAGACTATCGTATCATGAAAACAGATAGGCCTGAATATGGTTATGTTGAAGAAGTTCGGCAACCTAATGGTCAATCATTTTGGACTGAAAGTAATAAAATCCCTCTGCATGACGAGACGGGCAAAGTTGTTGGTATTTTAGTCACGGCCCAGGATATCACCGCACGTAAACAAGCAGAATCGCAACTGACAGCAGCTTATAACGAACTCAACCAGTTCAAAATGACATTGGATACGATACTCGATGGCGTATTTATGGCGGATGCGGCAACATTACAGTTTTTTTATGTCAATCAAGGCGCAGTCAAGCTATTGGGTTATACACAAGAAGAACTGTTACAAATGACACCTCTGGATATAGCACCAGAATACAACACGCTAGTGCTTTTTCAAGCCTTGATCGCCCCTTTAATGGCCGGTTCAGAACCAGCTATGATGTTTGAAACCGTCAATCAGGATAGATATGGCACGTTGATTTCAGTGGAAGTTTTTCTACAGTATATTCAAGTGACTGGACAGAATCGTTTTGTGATGATGGTGCGCGATATTACTGATCGTAAAATAACTGATGATCAATTACTCTCGGCTTATAACGAATTGAATCAGTTTAAAACGACGTTGGATATGACATTAGATAGCGTGTTCATGCATGATGATAATCAATTGCAGTTTTTTTATGTCAATCAAGGTGCCGTTAACCATTTAGGCTATACTCAAAAAGAATTGTTGCAAATGACACCGCTTGATATTTTACCGGAATATTCAAGAGAAGATTTAGAGACTTTGCTCATACCTTTACGCAAAGGTACTCAACCCACAATCACTTTTGAAACCCTATACCAGCATAAAAAGGGTAATTTAATTCAGGTAGAAATCTTCTTACAATATATCAAAGTACCACAAGAACAAGATCGCTTTGTTGCTATTGCGCGTGATGTTACCGAGCGCAAACAGGCGGAAGCTGCCTTGCGTGAAGCGAAAGAAGCGGCTGAAGTTGCGAATCGTGCAAAAAGCGCCTTTCTTGCCAACATGAGCCACGAGTTACGTACACCACTCAACGGTATTTTAGGCTACGCCCAAATTCTCCAATGGGATGAGAATTTAACTGCGGAACAACAAGAAGGAATTGAAATCATCCAAACTAGCGGTGAGTACTTGTTAACCTTGATTAATGATGTATTAGATCTGTCTAAGATTGAAGCTGAGCGTTTGGAACTCATGCTTTCAGCATTTCAGTTTGATGACTTTTTAAAAGGAATTAATGATTTATTTCAGGTACGCTCCAAAGAAAAGGGCATTGCTTTTCATTATGATGCACTCACACAACTCCCGAACAGGGTTTACGGCGATGAGACACGGTTGAGACAAGTTATAATCAACTTGTTGAGTAATGCCGTCAAATTTACTAAAGCAGGCGAAGTCAATTTTCAAGTCCGTTTTGATTGTCATCAAGTCCGTTTTCAAGTGGAAGATACTGGTATTGGGATTGCCCCTGAAGAAATTGACAAAATCTTTTTGCCCTTCCAACAAGTTGGCGATAAGAATTATCAGGTGCAAGGTACAGGATTAGGTTTGGCTATCAGCAAAAAACTGGTTGATATGATGGGGGGAGTGTTACAGGTTGAAAGTACATTAGGACAAGGCACAAAATTTTGGTTGAATATTGATTTGCCAGAGGTTTCCAATGAGAATGCCCAGCAACCTGAACAACGGGTGATTATTGGCTTTGAAGGCACACCGCGCAAAATTTTGGTGGTTGACGACATCAAGGAAAATCGATCCCTCTTGGTTAAGCTGTTATCCCCATTAGGTTTTGAAATCGTAGAAGCTTGCAATGGAGTGGAAAGTGTAGAAAAAGCACAGCAATTAAGGCCTGATTTAATTTTGATGGACTTGATCATGCCTGAAATGGATGGGTTTGAAGCAACACGTCAAATCAGAAAATACCCTCAACTCAAAGCGGTGCCCATCATTGCTATTTCAGCCAGTGCGTTTGATTTTCATCAACAGCAAAGTCAGGAAGCGGGCTGTGATGATTTTATTGCTAAACCCTTTAAGACAGATGTCTTGATGGAAAAATTACATAAATATTTGAATTTAAAGTGGATTTATAAATATTGATAACTTTATAACGCTAAAGACGCTAAAGACGCAAGAGACGCTTCTCTTTCTCTTGACAGCTTCTTTAGCGTCTTTTGCAAAAAAGCGCGTTTATTTTTAAAGACTATGCAATTGCTGCATAGCCTTATTAACCTCTCCCGCCACTATCAGTGGCATCACTTCAAGCGCGGCATTCATCGCGCCTTCAATAGCCGTTTGCTCGTCATGGGTTGGGGCATTCAAAACATAATTCACCACTTGATCTTTATGTCCAGGATGGCCTATACCCAATCGTAATCGCATAAACTGATTACTACCAAGATGAGCAACAATATCTCTCAAACCATTATGCCGACAATCACTTCCCCCTTTTTTAAGACGAACAGTACCTGGGGGAAAATCCAGATCATCATGAACGACTAAAATCTGCTCGACGGGGATTTTATAGTAGTGAGCTAAGGCAACAACGGCTTGTCCGCTACGGTTCATGAATGTATTGGGTTTGAGCAACCAACACATTGAAGAAGGAGAAGTGAGGGATTCCCCCTTTTGAGAAAGAGGGGAAGATTCGATTCGACAGACTTCACCATAAAATTTCGCATCGTGGCGAAATTGCTCGTGAGCCTGTCCTGCCATTTCATCGACTAACCAAAAGCCGGCATTATGGCGAGTTGTAAAATAACGGGGGCCGGGATTACCCAACCCGATTATAAGCGCAATAGACACACTGAGTAGTTATCATCCTTGTTGTGGTGATTCCGTGTTTTCTTTAGCCTCTGCCTCTTCTTCAGCAGTCTTAGTACCACGCGCTAAATGTACCGAAACGACAGGCAAATTACCCGTCTTCTTCCCTTGTGCTAAAGCCACCAATTCCACATTCTCTGGCAGTACTAAATCAGATAAGTGTAGAATCTGATTAATTTCGATTGCCTCTAAATCGACTTCAATAGATTCAGGCAAATCTTTAGGCAAACAACGTATTTCAACTTGACTTTCATGATGTGAAATCATTCCACCGCCTTGTTTTACCCCGACACAGGTGTCTTCATTAATGAAGTGTAAAGGCATAGGCATATGCAAGTGTTGATTCTCACTGATGCGTTGTAAATCCAGATGCAGGATTAAGGGGCGATAGGGGTGACGCTGTAAATCTTTAAGTACCGCTTTTTCGCTTTGATTATTAATGGTAACCGTTAAAATCCGCGAGAAAAAGCTTTGATGCTCTAATCTTTTAAGCAATTCGTTATGGGAAAGGCTTAATGCAATAGGTTCTTTACCTGCACCATACATGATAGCCGGCACATAACCGGTATGACGCAGACGGCGGCTCTCAGCCTTACCTCTTTCAGTACGCAGTTGAGCATCAAGTTCAAAAATTTGCATGTTATTTAAAAAGTCTCCTATCAGTTATCAATTCCACGCTCAAGTTTTTGCGCGCAAAAACTTGAGCGTGGAAATCAATTATCACTATCTGGTGAATATCGCAACACGTATTTAGGGTAACATGTAGGGGCAATCTCACGCGCAAATCCTAATTTATGTAGGGGCAATCCCTTGTGGTTGCCTGACCAATCTCCACAAAATCAAAAACCCCAGCTTTTTTAAAAAAGCTGGGGTTCTATATTAGAGTTTATACCCATTTAATACCACTCATTGATTGAATTGCAAAGGCTTATTTAGATTTGTAATCGTTATAAAATCAAGCACTTAATAAATAGGTATACTGTCTATTGACAACGCTTGGTTTGAATCACTGAATGATGAATCACTGACAATTTAGTCCATAAACAAAGAACTGACAGATTCTTCTTCACTAATGCGGCGCATGGTTTCTGCCAGCATTTCGGCAATACTCAGTTGACGAATACGCGAACAGGCAGCTGCGTTTTCATTTAAAGGAATCGTATCGGTTACCACGATTTCATCCAGTCGAGAGCCTTCAATGTTCTTAACCGCATTGCCTGATAATACTGGATGGGTACAATAAGCAACCACTTTAGCGGCACCCTGTTTTTTCAAAGCCGCGGCTGCTTCGCATAAAGTACCGGCCGTATCAATCATATCATCAATGATAAGACAGGTACGGTTTTCTATCTCGCCAATGATGTTCATCACAATTGATTCATTCGGACGAGGACGACGCTTATCAATAATGGCTAAATCTGCATCATCAAGTTGCTTAGCTAAAGCTCTGGCACGAACCACACCGCCAACATCTGGTGAAACAACAATTAAATTGGGATATTCTTGTCGCCAAATATCGCTGACTAAAATCGGTGAAGCATAAACATTATCAACCGGTACATCAAAAAAGCCTTGAATTTGATCGGCATGTAAATCCATTGTCAGTACACGATCTGTACCGACACTCGCGATCATATTGGCGATAACTTTAGCAGTGATGGGAACACGAGCGGATCGTGTGCGACGATCTTGACGGGAATAACCAAAATAGGGAATAACAGTTGTCACACGGCATGCCGAAGCACGACGCACAGCATCAACTAAAACGAGTAATTCCATCAAATGATCATTGGTAGGCCTACAGGTGGGCTGGATAATAAAGACATCTTTACCGCGTATATGTTCATGGATTTCTACCATAATTTCGTCGTCACTAAAACGACTGACTACCGCTTTGCCTAAAGGCAATTTGAGATGATTGCATACCGCTTCCGCTAAAACGCGGTTAGCATTACCCGTAAAGACCACCATTCGGCTAGACACATTGATTTTCCCGCGAAGTTGAAGTTGAGTTGTATATAGAAGAGATGGCGTAGAGGAAAAAGTGGCTGGGGTGCCAGGATTCGAACCTGGGATCCCGAGACCAAAACCCGGTGCCTTACCACTTGGCCACACCCCAAAAAATGCAGAATGAGCATTCTAGCATGTTATTTCAATGCGATTGTGATATTGCCGGCGAGATATTTTGACCCTGTGCGACAAAACCATACCATTTAGTCGGTAATTTTGCTAAAATTTCGTTCGCTTGTACAGCGTTTTCAACTCGCGCAAATAAACAAGCACCTGTTCCCGTTAAGTGTGCGGGATGAAATTGATTAAGCCAATCAAGTGCTTGGCCGACTTGTGGATAGTGACGACGCACTACCGGCTCACACACATTTGTGCAATGCCCTGCAATAAAGTCGCGCATTATGATAGGAATTGAATCGCGTGTCAAGTCCGAATCTGAAAAAATTTTTGCAGTTGAAACATGGCAATTGGGGTGAATGACGATAAACCAAGGTTCTTCAAGTGTTATCGGCGTTAATTCATCACCGATGCCCTCTGCCCAAGCCGCATGGCCATGCACAAACACGGGTACATCAGCACCTAAAGTTAAACCAAGTTGAGCCAATGCCGAGCGGGGCCACTGTAATTGCCAAAGTTCATTTAATGCCAACAGAGTCGTCGCGGCATCGGAGCTACCACCGCCTAAGCCCCCGCCCATAGGTAGTTTTTTATTAACTCGGATATCGGCCCCAAAATGCGTTGCACTGTTTTGTTGGAGCAAAGTCGCAGCTCGCCACACTAAATCTTGTGTTGGGGGCAAATTTTCAGCATTGGATTGGCAGGATATTTGCCCATCAGGGCGCACATTAAAATGCAAGATATCGCAATAATCAATAAATTGAAAAAGGGTTTGTAGGTTATGATAACCATTAGCGCGTCGTTTTGTGATATGCAAAAATAAATTAAGTTTAGCAGGGGCTAACCAGCGAGTTGTGTTCATAAATTCATAATTTTCAATGTAGGTGGGCTTTGTATTTTTGTTGCCCACTAATCATCTAAATTTATAATGATAAGGAATGGTAATTAAATAATTTGTGCATTTGTTAAAGGAAGGGCGCGGCAATACGATTTTCTATTGGCGAAATGCATAAGTTATTTAATTCTCGTTCCTAAGCGTCTTTTGCAAAAAAGCGCGTTTATTTTCTTAATTAATTCAATAGTTCACATTGATATTTTTTTTAACGCAAAAGGCGCAAAGAGGCTAATTATTAATTATTAATTCCTTATCTGCTTTGCCTTACATGATTTGGATTAAATATTTATTGGCGTTCAAAATTGATTTTGAGATGAGTACACAGGGCCAATGCCCTAACGCTTGCCTTCAATTTGACAAGGTAAAAAACAGGTCAAAATTTCGCCTTGAAACCCAAAACAAAATATCATTAATAATCAATAAGTTAATTAACTATTCTCCGAGGCTGGATACCCCCTATTTATTGGGCCCTGTGAGAGACGATAATTGTTAATAAATACAGTTTCGATAAATTTTTTATTAAAATGCTTCAAAACAATAAGATAAGTTTATCAAAATTGTCCATTTTGGACGACTTAAAAATTTTTGTGTTGAAAATATAAAAACGATAAAAAACAAAGACTTAGTCAACTTCCCTCACGGGCGCGAACAAAACGATTTTGGCCAATTTCAGCAAAAAACCAAAATTATCGATAAAAGCCTCAAAATACTAACTTTAGAGTGTTCGATGTTAAAAATCATAAGTCTTAAAATCATTCATCATTCATCATCTCTTTTTTTCGCGCTGCATATCTTAAACGTCTAACTTAGGAATGGTAAATAATTTGTGCGTTCGTTAAAGGATGGGCGCTGCAATACGATTCTCTCTCAGCGAAATGCATAAGTTATTTAATTCTCGTTCCTAAGTGATATCTAATTCGCGCTCGTAGAGACGCATTGCCATGCGTCTCTATTTATCTAAAAATATAAAAACGGGCGCATTATTTTTTGCCCACCAATCATCTTAATTTATAATGATAAGTGATATCTAAATCGCGCTCGTAGAAACGCATTGCCATGCGTCTCTATTTATAGAAAAACGGGCGCATTATTTATCAAGATAAATCTTGAAGGCCCGATTTTCGTTCCAAATTGATTTTGCGCCTTTTCGTTCCAAATTGATTTTGCAGCGGCTTTCGTTCCAAATTGATTTTGCGTAGGCGCGACTTTCGTTCCAAATTGATTTTGCGAAGGCCCAATTTTTTGGGGCCCTAAATTTTTTAATGAGAATAGTGGGCAACGAAGCCTCTCGTTCTGACAAGTTTATTAACCATTAACCATTAACCATTAACCATTAACAATTAACACACACAGGGAGACACCACGAAATGGCAAACCCACTGAATAAAATCAGTTCCAAAATCACCCAACCCAAATCGCAGGGCGCTTCTCAAGCTATGCTCTATGGCACGGGCTTAACTGAAGACGATATGAACAAAGCACAAGTGGGCATTGCCAGCGTCTGGTATGATGGCAACACTTGTAATATGCACTTAATGGCGGCCGCCACCAAAGTCAAAGAAGGCGTGATAGCCGCAGGTATGGTAGGGATGCGTTTTAATACCATCGGTGTCAGTGATGGGATATCAATGGGCACAAGCGGCATGAGTTTCTCACTACAATCGCGTGATTTAATAGCTGATTCCATTGAAACAATGATGGCAGCGCAATGGTATGATGCCAACATTTCCCTGCCGGGCTGCGATAAAAATATGCCAGGCTGCATTATGGCAATGGGGCGACTTAATCGCCCAGCCCTAATGATTTATGGTGGCACAATCAAACCAGGGCACGATCAAAACAATAACCCTTTAGATATTGTTTCAGCCTTTCAATCTTATGGACAATGTCTAGCTGGCACACTCAGTGAAGCAGAACGTCAAGATGTTGTAAAACATGCCTGCCCTGGTGCAGGTGCCTGTGGTGGCATGTACACGGCTAACACAATGGCTTCCGCAATAGAAGCTTTAGGAATGAGTTTACCCTATAGTTCTTCTACTCCTGCTGAATACCCCGCTAAACTAGAAGAATGTTTTCAAGCAGGTAAAGCAATTCGCAACTTGCTAGAAAAAGACATCAAGCCTCGCGACATAATGACTCGTGTAGCCTTTGAAAATGCCATGGTGATTGTTATGGCATTAGGGGGTTCTACGAATGCTGTACTCCATTTGATTGCCATGGCAAAATCCGTAGAGGTTGAACTCACCCTAGATGACTTTCAAAAAGTCAGTGATCGTATCCCTTTTCTAGCCGATCTCAAGCCGAGTGGAGAATACGTGATGGAAGATATCCACAAAATAGGCGGTATTCCGGCAGTCATGAAATACCTGTTAGAAAAAGGCCTACTCAATGGTGATTGTTTAACCGTAACGGGTAAAACGGTAGCAGAAAATCTAGCCGACTTACCCGGATTAAGTGAAGGCCAAGAAATCATTCGCCCCTTAGAAAACCCGATCAAAGCGACTGGACATATTCAGATACTGAGAGGCAATCTTGCACCTGGTGGCGCGGTTGCCAAAATCACGGGTAAAGAGGGTTTAAGCTTCAAAGGGCCAGCAAAAGTCTACGACTGTGAAGAAGACATGCTCAGTGCGCTAGAACGTAAAGAGATTATCAAAGGCGATGTCGTGGTGATTCGTTACGAAGGCCCTAAAGGCGGCCCTGGTATGCCAGAAATGCTGACACCAACTTCCGCTATCGTCGGGGCAGGCTTAGGTAAAGAGGTTGCGTTACTCACCGATGGCCGTTTTTCCGGCGGTTCACATGGGTTTATTGTCGGCCATATTGTGCCAGAGGCCCAAGAAGGGGGCACTATTGCGCTGCTCAAAAATGGCGATATCATCAGCATTGACGCGCAAAACAAAAGTTTAAGCGTCGAACTTAGCGATGACGAACTGGCACAACGTATCGGACAATGGGTGATGCCGTATTACAAAGCAACGCGAGGCACATTATATAAATACATCAAAAACGTCAAAAACGCTTCTGATGGTTGCGTGACAGATGAATAGTTAGTTTCGGACTTCGTACCCACTTTAGTTTGTATCGTTTTATGTACCAACTTGAGCCCACCTTATACTGTCTACCGTTATAATTTTCGTATTTGCTGGTTTATAATTTTCGTATTTGCTGGTTAGTCACCTTTAGGTGACTTCAGCTTTCAGACAACTGCTTTAGCTGTTGGCTGTTAGAATCAATAATAGCGACCTTATGACGATGCTAAGTATAATTTAAATAAGATTTGTAGGGGGCCGGCTTTGTATTTTTTTTTGCCGGCCCCTTAATTTAAATGAGATTGGGCGCATTCCCAAAAAAAGGGTTTTTTGCCCTAGTTTTTGCGCGCAAAAACTTTTGCGTAAAACATTATCAATCTCAATCGTGCCTTTGCAAAATAACAGGCATTCCATTCGGGCCGATGCAAAATAAATTTGAAATGTGCCCATGAGATTTGTAGGGGGGCGGCTTTGTATTTTTGTTGCCGGCCCATTAAGCTTTAGACGGTGGGCAACTACGTTACCCACCCTACAACGTTTTTATATTTATGTCATGAAAATCAATGAGTTCAAGCTTGGCACAATCTAATCCTTTCATGCACAATCCTTGTAGTTATATTAACCATGAAAAGTAAACCAACATTGAATAACAAAAAATCCGGTTTAGATGTTAAAACCATTAAACAGAATATACTCAACCACTTGCGTTATACCATCGCTAAAACGCCTCATACTGCAACAGATCGAGACTGGTTTCAGGCCTTAGCCTATATGTTAAGAGAGCAAATGACGGAACGCTGGATGGCCACCATGAATGAGTATTATCGACAAGATACTAAGCGCGTTTATTACTTGTCTTTGGAATTTCTCATGGGACGCAGTCTCGTCAAAAGTATCCTCACTTTGGAGATTTATGACGAATGCCGTCAAGCACTCACTGAACTGGGTATTTCATTAGAGTGCATTGCTGAACTTGAAGATGATCCCGCGTTAGGAAATGGTGGATTAGGGCGATTAGCCGCCTGTTTTTTGGATTCGATGGCAACCTTGAGTTTGCCTGGTTATGGTTACGGTATTCGTTATGAATATGGTATGTTTTACCAGCGTTTCTATGATGGCTATCAAGTTGAACATCCCGATAATTGGTTGCGCTATTGCAATCCTTGGGAATTTGCGCGTGCTGAGGTATTGTATCAAGTCCATTTTGGTGGAACTGTCGTAGAATATGAAGATGAAAAAGGGCATAAGGCTTATCATTGGAAAGATGCCGATGATGTCATGGCAATGGCTTATGATACCCCGATTCCCGGTTATGCGACTTCTACTGTCAACAACTTGCGCCTATGGTCGGCAAAATCATCGCGTGATTTCAACTTGCAATATTTTAATGAGGGTAATTACATCAGAGCAGTGGAAGATAAAAACCACTCTGAAAATCTTTCCAAAGTCTTGTATCCCGATGATACGACTCAGATGGGCCGCGAATTGCGCCTTCGTCAGGAGTATTTCTTTGTCTCGGCTTCTCTACAAGATATTATCCGCCGTTATCTCACCGATCACGATGATATTCGTGGTTTACCTGATAAAATCGCCATTCAACTCAATGACACCCACCCAGCTTTAGCGATTCCTGAATTACTGCGACTATTATTAGATCGTTTCCACCTCTCTTGGGAAGAAGCGTGGGATATCAGTGTGCGTATCTTTGCTTATACTAACCACACCTTATTGCCAGAAGCCTTAGAAACCTGGCCCGTTGCCTTATTTGAAAAACTGTTACCGCGTCACCTCTTGATCATTTATGACATCAATTATGACTTTCTGAAAGACGTGAGTTATCACTATCCGGGAGATATGGAGGCACTACGGCGCATGTCGATTATTGGTGAAGAGGGCGAAAAACATATTCGTATGGGGCATCTTGCTGTTGTGGGCAGTCACAAAATCAATGGTGTTGCAAAATTGCATACCCATTTGATGAAAACCACTATCTTTGCTGATTTTGAAAGCTTTTATCCAAGTAGAATTATCAACAAAACCAATGGGATAACACCACGTCGTTGGCTCAACGAAGCGAATCCAAAACTGGCACAACTGATTACGGAACACATTGGCAAAGAGTGGACAACCGAATTATCGCAGCTGAAAAAACTGATACCCTTGTCGGAAAATAAAGCCTTTTGTGCCCAGTTTCAAAACATCAAGCAAAGCAACAAGCAAGCACTGGCGGCCTTTATCAAGAAACAATTGAATATCGAAATCAATCCCAAGTCTTTGTTTGATGTACAAATCAAGCGAATACACGAATACAAGCGGCAATTGCTTAACCTACTGCATGTCATCACGCACTACAATCGTATTCATGCTAATCCCACAGATGTTGTACCGCGCACGGTGATTTTTGCCGGTAAAGCGGCACCGGGTTATGCGACAGCCAAACTGATTATTAAACTCATCAACAGTGTCGCGGATGTGATCAACCATGATCCGATAATGGGTGAAAAACTAAAAGTAGTGTTTCTTCCAAATTATGATGTTTCCAAAGCGGTGCGGATTATTCCCGCGGCCGATCTGTCAGAGCAAATTTCCACCGCTGGCACAGAAGCTTCTGGCACTGGCAATATGAAACTAGCCCTGAATGGTGCCTTAACCATTGGCACATTAGACGGTGCAAATATCGAAATTCGTGACGAAGTGGGTTCCGAGAACATCTTTATCTTTGGCTTGACTGCTGAAGGCGTAGCCGATCTCAAACAACGCGGCTATAATGCTTGGGAGTACTATCATAGAAATCCTGAATTGAAACAAGTCTTAGACATGATCACTTCAGGGTATTTTTCTCCAGAAGAACCCTCACTTTTCCAGCCGCTTGTTGACATACTCACGCACAGCAATGATTATTTCATGCTATTGGCAGATTATGCCGATTACGTGCTTTGTCAACAACGTGTAGAGGAACTCTATCGACGGCCTGATGAATGGACGCGCAAAGCGATTATCAACGTAGCGAATATGGGTAAATTCTCATCAGATCGCACTATTCGCGAATATGCAGAAGAAATTTGGGAAGTTGAACCAGTGAAGCCTAGTACTTAGTGCGAGTATGAGTACAACGGATGACGTCGAGTACAACGGATTTTGTTGCTAAACGGATTAGTACAATGAGTTAACTTTAGATAAATGGATTCATTTTTGAAAAGTGAAAGTACAACGATACTTCGTGAAGCGAAGCTAATTACCAGGGTAAACGAATTAGTACTGAGAACTAAAAGTACAACGATGGTCGAATTCGTATTGAGAAGTGAAAGTACAACGCTCAAATTATGAAAATATCAAATACACATCAAATCTTAATCCGTTTATCCCCGTAATCCGTTGTACTCATACTCGTACTCAATCAACGCCAGCTAATAATAACAGATAAAAGGAAACAAACATGTCTTTAACCACTTCTACTGCACAAAATATTGCTCATGTTTTGATTGAAGCTTTGCCCTATATTAATCGTTTCGTTGGTAAAACATTTGTCATCAAATATGGTGGCAATGCGATGGTGGATGAAACCCTAAAAAATAGTTTTGCTCGCGATGTCGTTTTGATGAAGCGTATCGGGATGAATCCCATTGTCGTACATGGCGGAGGGCCACAAATTGGTCAACTGTTAAAACGCTTAGGTAAAGAAAGTGAATTTTTCCAAGGTATGCGCGTTACTGATGCTGAAACCATGGATGTGGTACAAATGGTGCTTGGCGGTTTAGTGAATAAAGAAATTGTGACTTTGATTAATCGTCATGGCGGATCGGCAGTTGGGTTGACCGGTAAGGATGCTGACTTGATTCATGCACGTCAATTGACTTTTACCCGCGATAATCCTGAGATGAATGCCCCAGAAATCATTGATATCGGGCATGTGGGCGAAGTTACCCGTTTCGATACCTCAGTAATTGATTTACTGATTCATGGCAATTTTATACCCGTGATAGCCCCGATTGGCGTAGGTGATAATGGACAATCTTATAATATTAATGCCGACTTGGTAGCGGGCAAATTAGCAGAAGTTATCAAAGCTGAGAAATTGATGTTATTAACTAATACGGCCGGCGTTTTAAGCAAACAAGGTGAGTTGTTGACAGGTTTGGATGCGGAACGGGTGCAAGTTTTGGTTGAAGATGGCACGATTGAGGGGGGTATGTTGCCTAAAGTGCATTGTGCTTTAGACGCGATACAGGGAGGCGTGCAATCCGCTCATATTATTGATGGGCGCGTTGAACATGCCGTGTTATTAGAAATATTCACGAATGTTGGGGTGGGCACTTTGATAAAAGGGTGACGTGGGCCTAACTACAAAAACGACAAGGATTAGATATAATAAGGGATAAAACATAACAGTAACACGAATATACAAAACTACAAAACGCCTGAATTCCCTTAGGTGTGCTTCGCTAAAACGAATGAACTCCTTTTTTATAGCCCTGTTTACAAACAAATGGGAATATTTTTTATGGACTCTACAAATTTATCATTATGGGACATGGCAATGCTATGTTTTGTCGATTTTAACGGCGAATTTAAGCAAGTCACACCAGCCTTGGCTCATCTCTTAGAACGTGACTTGCCAACCTCACAGATTGAGGTGTCAAACTCACAACGTCATACAAACTCAGAATTACTTTGGCCTCCTCTTTTAGAATTAGTTCATCCTGAAGATCGCCCTGCCATTGAATTGGCGCTTTCAGAACTGAATCATTCACAATCTGAAATGTCGTTTGAAATGCGTTGTCAAGATCAACAAGGCTATTATCATTGGTTGTTATGGAAAACGACAGTTGTACCAGAGGCCAAGGGCTTTTATGCAGTCGTGACTAAAATCAGTGCTGGCAAAAGGCAAGCCATGATGTTGTTGCCAAAAACAAGTTTACAAGCAGCCGATGAAAGTTTATTGCTGATACTGGATAGTTTGGAAGCACTGGTGTATGTCGCTGATCTTGAAACCTATGAAATTCTCTATGAAAACCAATATGGGCAAAAACTTTTTGGTGATCTGGTAGGCAAAATTTGCTGGCAAGCGTTTTTACAGAAAAACAGCCCTTGTCCCTTTTGTAGCAAGCGTCCAGTTCATACGGAAAAGGGAGACAGCGCGTCGCATAAATGGGAATGTTATAGCACCTTGACTGAGAGGTGGTATATTGTCCATGATCGTGCTATTCGCTGGGTTGATGGACGACTAGTCCGCTTAGAAATTGCTTACGATATCACAGAGCGCAAACAGTTTGAAGAATCTCTCAAGCTGAATCAAGAGCGCTATATCTTAGCGGTTCGTGCTGGCAAAACAGGGGTGTGGGATTGGAATCTCAAAACCAATGAGATGTATTTAGGGCCTCATTTAAAGGCTTTACTCGGCTTGAGTGATGTTGAACTGGCGAACCCGTTAGAAGCGTGGATGGCCGTCGTCCATCCCGATGATGTGCAACGTTTACGCGATGCTTTACGAGATTATTTGCAACAACGTACTGCTCATTTTGAAATAGAATATCGCCGTTTGGATCAGCAAGGCCAGGTTCGCTGGATGATTGTGCGCGGTACGGCAATGCGTGATTCCTTGGGACGTGCCTATCGTATGGTGGGCACTAATACAGATATTACAGAGCGCAAGCAATTTGATGAATACCTAGATGAGCAACAACGCCTCTGTCAGGGGGTGGCTCAGATCACACATACTTTGTTAACGGTATCTAATTATGAGAGCGCCATTTCTTCAGCACTGGCCCTGTTAGCGCGTCTTATTGCTGTTGATAGGGCTTATATTTTTGAAAATCATGATCTGCCTGAAATTGGAAAATCAGTTATAAATCAAAGATTTACTTGGGTAAACGAACAATATCAACCTTATAAAACGCCGCATCAGTATAAAAACATTTCATACACACATTACTTACCGGGTTGGCATGATATTTTTGAGAAAGGCAAACCAATCGCGGGATTGGTATCGGATTTTCCTGAACCTATTTATTCTTTATTATCCGGATATCAGGTGATTTCTATTTTAATAGTCCCTATCCATTTTAATGGGCAATTTTGGGGGTTTATTGGCATAGATGATTGTCACAACTGTCGTCAGTGGACCCCCCACGAAATTTCAGTCTTAAAAGTGATAGGCGATAGTATTCGGGGCACTTTGGCACGTCAACAGATTAAAGAATCATTGCTGCGAAGTGAGCTGAAATGTCGCTCCATTATTGAAAAGAGTCGTGATGCCATTTTGGTTTGTAATCAAGATGGCTTGATTCGTTTTGTGAATCCGGCCGCTGAAAACCTCTATAAAGCACAACCAGGCGAATTAATTGGCAAAAATTTCTGTGCCCCTTTTGATGTCGAATATAATAATCAAGGTTCAAGTTTTGGCACGCCAAAACTTGAACCTCGAATCGAATTTAAGTTTAAAGATTTAGAAAATCATCCTCATGTTGGTGAATTGCAATTATCGGATATTGAATGGGAAGATGAGCGGTTAATCCTTGCTTCTTTGCGTGATATGACAGATCGCAAAGAGGCCGAGATTGAATTGCAAAAAAATAAAGAAGCCGCTGAGGCCGCTAACCGCTTCAAAAGTCTCTTTTTGGCCGCTATGAGTCACGAAATCCGTACTCCCATGAATGGGGTACTGGGTGTCACAGAATTATTACGTAAAACAACATTGACGCGCCAACAACAACACTATATTCAGATGATAGAAAATTCGGGTCAAGTATTGTTGACTGTGATCAACGATATTTTGGATTTTTCCAGAATTGAAGCGGGTAAAGGCTTAAATCTAAACGTTATTGAATTTGAACCACGAAGATTAATTGAAGAGAGTGTGAATTTATTTGCCGCATCTGCTCAGAGTAAGGGCTTAGAAATATTATGTTCTGTGCCAATATCTTTACCCCAAATAGTGCGAGGTGATCCCAATCGTTTACAACAAATTCTTAATAATTTATTAGGTAATGCCATTAAGTTTACTCCGAGCGGTGAAGTCTTATTGCGTGTCTCTAAAAGCAGCGAAACCACAACGCAGATTGTTGCAAACTTTGAAATCATAGACACCGGTATAGGTATTGATCCAAGCGTGCGTAACCTTATGTTTCAACGTTATTTTCAAGGTGAAAGGGCTCAGTATCAAGGAGCCGGGCTAGGTTTATTCATTTCCCGTCAATTGGTACATAAAATGGGGGGAGAAATTGATTTAAAAAGTAAGCCTGGAAAAGGGAGTACGTTCTGGTTTAAACTGCCTTTCAATAAAGCGTTATCTAGTGCGAGCGCGAGTACAACGGATGACGTGGATAAACGGATAATTCATAATGACTTAAACAGTTATCATGATAAATTACGGGGTTTGAAATTGCTTATTGTTGATGATAACGCTTTGAATCGGCAGATTTTACTTGACGAAACGAGGGCTATGCAGATAGAAGCGGAAGCGGTTGGATCGTGCGAGTCATGCTTAGTATGCCTTTATGATGCTGCTACAGAAGGTAAGCCATTTCAAATCGCATTAATTGATGCCGAAATGCCAAAGTTGGAAGAGGGATTGGCTTTGTTACAACAGATTAAAGCGGAACCTCAGTTTGATCCACTTTTGGTTATCATGATGACGACGCTACAACATCCTTTGGAACCAGACATTCTTAAACAATTAGCGGGCTATTTAAATAAACCCCTATTTCAAGCTGACTTGTTAAGAGGTTTACTCACGGCGATTGAAAGTGAAGACAATGAGGACAGGTTAGCACATTTCGAGAGCGAGGATCAGGAGCAAATACCACGCTGGCAAGTCTTGTTGGCAGAAGATAATCTGATTAATCAAGAAGTTGCCGGAACAACCTTAACCCAACTGGGTTGTCATGTTCATCATGCCGGCAATGGTTTAGAAGCTATCAAAGCCGTGGAGCAACAAGATTTTGACTTGATATTTATGGATTGTAATATGCCTGAAGTAGATGGGTATACAGCCACGCAGAAAATACGTGAACTTGAAAAGCAACGCGGTAAACCGCCTATACCCATCATTGCCATTACGGCTGATGTGATGCCATCAACTCGTCAACGCTGTATAGCGGCAGGTATGGATGATTATTTGACAAAACCGCTTGTTCTTAAAGAACTTGAAAAAATATTAGAAGTTTGGCTAAAAAATCAGGATGAAAGAACTTCTTTCATAGCCCCTGAAGTCAATCGTTCAAGCGTTCATAATGATGATACTGAATACTTAGCGCTTCAAACTAAACCGTCAGTTGAGCCCGAAAAACAGAACACGCGAGTGAGCGATGAAGAAAGTCCCATAGATTTCAATGTGTTAAATGATATGCGCCAGAATCTTCAAGCAAGCAAAATCAATTGGATTATAGAGTTGTATTTGCAGGAGTTGCCCAGCTATTTAGAGGCATTACAACAGGCTTTGACTTCGCAAGATGGTGAGGCCTTGTATTTAGCGGCCCATAAATTTAAAGGGGCGAGTGCTATTTTAGGGGCACAGGGTGTTGTGGCCTTATGCAAAGTATTGGAAACGCAAGGACGCTCCGGGGCACTTGATAAAGCGGACAAGTCATTGGTGCAGATGAAAACGGCGTGTGATTTTCTAAAACTGGCCTTGGAAAAGCAATTGTTATAAGGGCAAAGGATTAATAACGGTAAAGGAATAATAACCGTAAAGGATTGTGCATGAAAGGATTAGAACGTTGATACTGATACAATCTCTCTTACTTAAAAACGCCAAAACCACCAAAAATCAGTAGAATTAGTTATGTTTAAGGGGTAAGCTCCCTAGGTCACAAAAACGACTTGTGACTTTTTATATAATACACAATAGAT
>QNEL01000073.1 GCA_003645185.1 Candidatus Parabeggiatoa sp. nov. 3 | reverse complement strand
CTTTTGCGTACCTACTTAAGTTGGCTTTCCAATACACTGTAGGGTGGGTAGCGTGTTTTTGCTGCCCACCTACAAAATGTTAATAAACTTTTGCGTACCTACTTAAGTTGGCTTTCCAATACAGTATAGAAAGGCATTGATTACTGTTCACTGATAACTGACAACTGATAACGGATAACTGAAAAGTGAACTTTTTGAAAACGTATTGATTTATTTTGACAGAAGTGTATGATAAAAAATTGTAATAGTGATGGTTTAAAAAAAAACGAGTAGATATCCTAAATGAGTGTAGTGGTCAGATTGATCTTGAACAATTAATATTAATTAATCATTAATCAGCGAAAATCAGGACAATCAGTATGTCACGCAAAAGTTTTTGCGCGCAAAAACTTTTGCGTGACATATCAGCGTTCTATCAAGGATTTGTTCGTACCTTCATTTTTTGTTTAACAGAAGCGTGAAATCCTGTTGACCACTACAGATATCCTAAATGAGTTATCAATATTGAACAGACAAATTGAAATCCATTTTGGGCCTGTGTACTTTTAGAATCATTTAGGAGCACTATAGTTTGTCAGAGACATAAGTTGGTATTGAAAATACGGGATATCAAGGCACTGATAACTGATTTCCACGCCAATGTTTTTGCGCGCAAAAACATTGGCGTGGAACTGATAACTGATAACTGATAACTGAAAAAGATGAGCGTCAAAAACCAACGACACTTTTTTCTCAGGTGTGTTTTAACCCTAGCCCTGTTCACGAGCACGGCCGAAGTTCAAGCCATAGCCCAGTTAACAGGCACAACATCCATTCAATCCTTAGTTCTGTTGGTGAGCATGGCAGCCGCTGAAACGACTAACGAGAATGGAGACATTGATATGGACTCTCTTGGCCTGAGCTTGGCAGAACTTTTTGACCTTGAAGTGACTATTGCTACTGGAGCTAAACAGACTGTAGCTAAGGCACCGGCGGTTACTACGGTAATTACGGCACATGATATTGAAGCGATCGGTGCGAAGGATTTGAGGCAAGTATTAAACACAGTGCCGGGTTTTTTTGCCTCACATAATTTTGCTAGTTGGCCTAATTACACAATAAGAGGTATTTCTTCGTCAGAAAATCAAGAAGTGCTGATGCTGGTAAATGGTATTCGCATGAATCATTCGGATACTGGTGAAGGCGGTGGATTGACTATGCCAGCGTTACATGCGATTTCTCGTATTGAGATTATTCGGGGCCCGGGTTCTGCTGTGTATGGAGCGGACGCTTTCGCTGGGGTCATTAATATCATTACTAAAACGGCTGCCGAGATTCAAGGAACAGAAGTGGGTATGCGGGTGGGCAATTTAGATACTGAGAATGCTTGGGTTTCACACGGTGACACTTGGAACGGCTTTGATGTAATGCTTGCTTTCGAGCATAACACAACAGATGGTTCTGGAGGAATTATTGATTCTGATGCACAAACAATATTTGATCGCATGGAAGGCACCAATGCTTCTTTAGCACCCGGGCCTTATGCTCTTGGAAGACGTGATTATGATGTTCGGCTGGATATCCAGAAAGGAAATTGGCAGTTTCGTGCTGGATATCATGATTTTGAGGGGGAACTTGGTGCGGGTGCTACAGAAGCATTAACTTCCTCTATATCCAAGCAGAAACGCTTTAATACAGAGCTGGTTTATCACAACCCAACATTCACTGAATACTGGGATGTGACAACCCAACTTAGTTATCTCCATATGGAAAGACCACTTCACTTAGTACTATACCCCGCCGGTGCCTTTGGTCTTCCTTATGCTATGACTGAAAACCTCAACTATTATGAGCAACATCCCCGTCTTGATGTTTCAGGTTTTTATTCGAGGTTTGATAAACACCTGATTCGGCTTGGAACGGGTTATGCCATTGATGACCAATATAAAATTACGGACAGCCTTAACTTTAGAGATGGACAAGAAGGTACGATGGTGGATCGTTCTGATCAATCTGATGCATGGGCACCTGAGGTTGATCGTGATAGTTGGTATGTATTCCTACAGGATCGTTGGATAATATCTCCAGAATGGGAATTCACCGCTGGCATACGCTATGATAACTATTCCGATTTTGGTTCAACAACTAATCCACGTGCTGCTGTTGTTTGGCAACCTCAGCCTAATTTTACCACTAAATTGCTGTTTGGTCGTGCGTTTTTGGCACCAACATTTGATAAATTATATATAAGAACTAATCCGTTAGGTATGGGCAACCCGAATTTGAAACCTGAAACGATCGAAACTTGGGAATTGGCTTTTGATCACCAAGCAACTGAAACCTTGCATTTTGCCTTTAACTTGTTTCATTACGATATAAAAGACAAAATGCTCTATGTTCCTGATTATACGACGGAACTTATAAGGACAGCACAAAATGTAGGTGGTTGGACAGGTCATGGCTTGGAATTTGAAACCCGCTGGAAAATGACTTCTAAAAGTAGTCTATTGTTCAATTATGCTTTTCAGAATAGTGAAGATGATGAAACGGGTAAAGAACTTGGCAATTCACCTGAACATCAAGCCTATTTGCGTACTGATTGGTTGCTTTTCCCCAACTGGTTTTTGAATTCTCAAATCAATTGGGTAGCTGACTGGTCTCGTAAGCCGGGTGATCCAAGAAAGAAAGTTGACGACTCTACCACTGTAGACCTAACTCTACGCCACAAAAATATCAACAAAAATCGGTGGAATTTTGCGGTGGGAGTTCGTAATTTGTTTGATGAGGATGTTCACATTCCCTCGTTTCCCCCAGATACTGATGGTTTGATCTATATTCCCAATGATTATCCCTTATATAAGCGGAGTTATTGGTTAGAACTTGGGTATAAGTTTTAATTGTCTGAATCAGGATTTGCTGGATTTAAGGATTTTCAGGATGGGTTGTTCTGGTTTTCTCTTTTCCACGCTCCAGCGTGGGAACGAGGAAAAATGGCTTTCTTTTCGATAAATATCAGGAGCAATAAACTTTGGATACAGCAACAAAATATCATGTTTTAGTCACAGGCAGTAGCAGCGGATTTGGCAAAAGAATGGTCAAAACATTAGCCCAAGCAGGGCATCGTGTATTTGCCTCAATGCGGAACGTCAATGGGCGCAATGAGAATGTGGCTACTGAACTCCAAGATTGGGCTAAAGTAGAGGCTCTTGCCCTTGAGGTGGTTGAATTGGACATCACTGACCAATCATCTATAGATAAGGCCATTGGAACCATTCTTGACACGGCCGGACATCTTGATGTGGTGGTTAACAATGCAGGCGTAGGTAGTTTAGGTATCGTGGAAGCCTTTACCATAGAGCAACTGCACAACATCTTCGATATCCTTACATTCGGTCCAATACGGGTAGATAAAGCCATATTACCCCACATGCGAGCCCGCCAATCAGGTTTACTTATTCACGTTACTAGCGTAGGTGCCCGTATTGTAGGTTCCTTACTTGGCACTTACTCAGGGGCCAAAGCCGCCCTAGAGATGATGTCAGACCACCTTCACGCTGAGTTGACAGAATTTGGGGTTGAGTCTATTATTGTTGAACCAGGTGGTTATCCAACGGAAAGGGTAATCCCAAATCTTATCTATCCAAGCGATGCAGACATTTTAGCTCAATATGGGAAGCTAGGCAGCAAAGCCATAGAAGATTGGTGTAATTCGGCTAAGACTTTTCTTACTGATCCTCAAGCACCCGATCCACAAGAGGTTGGCAATGCTGTCAAGAATTTGCTTGATATGCCGGTCGGTCAGCGACCTATCCGTACGGTTGTGGGTAAGTACATGACTCAAGGAGTTGAAAAACTCAATCGTGCTTCTGAAGTGGCCCAACAAGAGTATAATGAGGCTGAGACCCGATAGTCATCGGGTATGGACTACAGATAAAAACGTTATTAAAGAATACTCACATTAGTTTTATAGAAGACACTAATTTTGATGCTCAATACAATACCTTCGCCACAACGCTCACATTAATTATGGCTATTAATCTAACTGATTGAAAATGAACAAAATATAGATTTCTGTCAATCAGAACACTAACAAATATAAGTGCTTGAATTTTATAGAATACGTTAAATAACATTATAATATATGTATGATTTTGTGACGGTATTGTCAATAGAAACATAAAAATAAATTTTAGAAAGGAGTTAAATTGATGAGTACTCAAGGCTCTTACATGGTTAATACCACGATCGGCAATGTAGATCGCGAATTTCAACGTTTACGCACTCAAGCTTAGAAAGGAGTTAAATTGATGAGTACTCAAGGCTCTTACATGGTTAATACCACGATCGGCAATGTAGATCGCGAATTTCAACGTTTACGCACTCAAGCTCAGCTCACTTGGAAGAAGGAAGCACGAACTCTGTCTTGGTTGGGTTTGCAGGAAGATATGTCTGTCATCGAATTGGGAAGCGGGCCTGGATTTACTACGGAACAACTTTTATCTTTATTGCCCAATGGTTCTGTGATAGCTGTGGAAGTTGACCCAGTTATGGTTAAACATGCTAAGCAATACCTGCAAGATGTTAGTGAGGATAGGGTCAAAATTATTGAAGCGTCCATAATGGACACGGGTTTACCCGACAACAGTTTTGATTTTGCCTATGCACGTCTAATTTTTCAACATCTCCCAGATCCTGTGGGTGCCGCAAAAGAGGTACTTCGTGTCCTAAAACCGGGTGGAAAGATCATAATATCCGATCAAGATGATGACTACTCATATGTTCTTGATCCTCCTATGCCAGAATTTCAATTGGTATTTGAAAAAATTGACCAAATACAGAAGAACTGGGGTGGAAACGGACGAATAGGTCGACAATTGTTGCGTATTCTCAAAGAAGCAGGGTTTCATAATGTTGATTTAGAGGCAATTATATCCCATAGTGAGATGCATAGGATTGAAGATTTTTTTAAAGCACTTGATCCAGAGGTGGTTTCACAAGTCTTCGTCAATGCAGGCTTATTAATTGAAAACCTAGTAGAAGATTACAAACATGCCATAGAAAAATTTGTGACATTACCGAACTCTTGTTTTCTATTTGTAATGTTGATGGGGTATGGCGAAAAACCTTAGATATTTTTTGCCTTATTTATTTCAGTGTTCAGGATGAACTATGGTCATTTTTAAAAGGCAAAAATCATCAATTATGGATATTTATAGCTCTTGACGTATCGACTAAGTTTTGGATTAACTTAAAATTAAGTTCTTGTACTAATCACTAATTGTTTGGGCCTTACAGTTGAAACGTTTCGGAAAATGCTATATCATTACCTACAAATTGTTAAACAACAAATTAAACGTCGGCTGATGACGGTTAAAAAAGATTTTTTGCTGTAAATTTTTCTGTGATGGGGTTATAATAACGGTCTAAATTACAGAGTATACCAAAGTTTAGCACGATGTTTTATAGTCCATTACAGGAAAATTTATAGCAAGAACTATTTTGTAATCTTCTTTGACATTACACTAAGTATCAACATATTTTGTAAAAATTCTTTAATGATGCATAAAGGAACAAAATGTCCCTAACTAATGATAATGAATATGTTAATGATAGACAACTTTGTTCTGTCGAGAGAAGTTTGGAACTCTTAAACCACTATACTGGTGATTCTTTTGGTGTGGTTATTGTCCGCATCAAGGCTAAAGAAGAACAACTCCATGAGGAAGTCCTCAGACAAGCACTTGATCTTGTTCAACGACGTCACCCACGCCTCAATTCTCATATTGTTGGCCCACTAAACAAGCTTCGTTTTGAAACTGAAAGAACCCAAAAAATTCCTTTGCGGGTTGTAAACAGCCCAACTCAAAATCAGCAATGGCACAAAATTGCTATAGAAGAACTCAACTCAAAAATTGATATTAGCCAAAATTTAATGCGAGCGGTATTAATTTATTCCACCGATGAAGACAAGATAAGTTACTTGATTACAGCCATACATCACGCCATAGTAGATGGTTTGTCCGCTACTCGATTACAACAAGACATTCTTACGTACTGTCAAAAAATTATTGCCGGAACTCAGTTTACCCAACTTCCCCGTTTACCTGCACTTCCCTCTATTGAAGAGTTGATGCCAAAGTCAAGGAAAGGCATAAATGGTATGGTAAAAAGAATAGCTTTTTGGGGGAGGCTGACAATAAAGGCACTCTTGAATAGAGTAGAAACTTTGGGGTTTGAAAAAATAGTTACCGTAGACTTACGCCGTTGCGGTATGATTCATAAAGAACTGGACACAGAATTAACTCAGCAATTTATAAAGGTTTGTAAAAGAAAACAGTTATCAATACAGCCCGTGTTATGTGCTGCGATGCTTTTTACTACAGCAAGAAAAATAATTCAGAATAAAAATTTGTTTGGAAAAAATGCAAAAATATGTGTGAATAGTAATTCCGCTGTTGATTTACGTAGAAAACTCAATCCTGTTATCAGTAAGGAACACCTGGGAGTATTTGCTGGGGATATGACATCGTTTCATACCCTAAAAGCGAATACATCATTTTGGGAATTAGCCCAAGACGTTAAACAACAACTTAGATACGGAACAAAAAAAGGGGATGCGTTCAATACAACATTCACTAATGAAAAAGTGTTCAAATCCTTGCTAGCTAATCCTAATGATACCTCATTAACTGTGATGGTTACCAATATTGGTAAAGTTAACGTCCCTAGAATTTATGGCCCTTTTGAAATAGAAGCAATCAGTATGGCAGTTTCAGTATCTATTCTAGGAGGCCTTTTCAGTGCTGCTGTTACAATATTTGCCGACAAAATGCAAATAAATTTTTTATTTTCTGAACCTGCAACCAGTTATGAAACAGCAGAACTTTTGGCAAATAATGTCATTTCCTGTATTACAGAAATATGTCAACGTGAAGACATTTATTTTTTGGAACCTCCTGAGTAAGCCTGTAAGTTGGTGTGCCAAGTTAAGCTTGACATTTACTTGCGAAGTGAAAGTCCCGTCGGGTAAAGGTTAACCTTGCAAAAGGAACCCGACATCGTCGCCTGACCTCCGAACCAAAGTCCAGCTTCAATGCTCATTAAGTTAATTAATAGATAATGTAGGGTGGGTAGAACACAGTGAAACCCATCCTTTTCAAGGAGCAGGTGGATTTTGCTCTCGTTCTACCCACCTTATATGTCTTAACTTATATGGCATTAAGCCAGAGTTTGGGAACGAGAATGCATAACATCAGTTAATAATTCTTTGAAATCATGGATTCATTTTTATTATCAACTTTTATTAAGTATTTATTGATCATATCTGCCATAAATTCAACATGGGGAGAATAATTCATCGTGAAATGATTGCCCGGTACTTCATAAACTTCCATTTTTTTAGCAATAAATTTGCTCCAACCACGTTCTGGATATGGTGGATTGATAAATTCATCTCGTTCGTTGGCTCGAAAAAAAATGACTTTTCCTGTATAAGTTTGTGGTACATAACACAAAATTGCTTCAAGATCAATCTTAAAAAGATGAAATAGTTGGCGAAGCTGAACTTGTGTAGTCTCAGTAAACAATTTATTATTTGTTTTTCCGTGTTCAAGAAAATAAGCAACTTGTTTATCAAAACTCAATTGACGAATCTGAGCCAACGAAGCATTATTATCCATTCCAACCAAAAGAGCTAGAATATCGACATCATCTACAGTGTAAATAGGCGCACCCGGTTGGGGGGGGTCTATCATCACAAGTAACGCCACTTTCTGGCCCAACCTATAAAGTTGTTGAGCCATCTCAAAAGCTACCATACTACCAAAAGAATGACCACCTAACAAATAAGGACCTTCAGGTTGACGAGCACGTAATGCTTCAATAAAGTGAATAGCTCTATCTTCTATTCGAGCAGAATGTTCTGTTTTACCATCTAAAGTAGTTGCTTGTAGCCCGTAAACAGGTTGTTCAGTACCTAAACAATGAGCTAAATCACGATAAATATAGACATGCCCACCAGCCGGATGAACCATAAATAAGGGTAGTTTATGTTTATTACCAGCTTGAATTTCTACCAATGAAAATGGTAAAGCCGATGACTTGGATGAAATTTGCTCAATAGATTCTGCCAGAGTAGCAATAGTTGGTGTGTTTAATAAGCTGTGAGAAAACAACTCTACAGATAGGGTTTTGCGTAACTTAGTAATTAATTGCACCGCCGTGAGGGAATCCCCACCTAACTCAAAGAAATCATCATAAATGCCTATCTTAGCAATGCCGAGAAAGTTTTGCCAAATTTCAGCAATCTTTTTTTCAGTTTCATTGCGAGGAGAAGCATATTCATCATTTAATTTCTGTCGTGAATGGAGAACAACTGTTTCTTCCTTTTGTAAAGATTCGAAATCATCAAGTTTTTTTAAAGTTATCCTCTTTTCTTTTGATACTTCAATCCAATAACGCTGACGTTCAAACGGATAAGTCGGCAAAGGTAAACGTTGCCTTTGCTCCTCACCATAAAATTTGGCCCACAAGACTACCACGCCAACCAACCACAATTGCCCCAAGGTATTCAACAAAAAGCCATTATCCGACAGTTCATCTTTAGGATGGCGTAATGAAGTCAACACCACTTGCCCCGCAACTTTATCAGGATGCCGCTTCGCAAATGTGCTTAAAGTGCGCCCCGGCCCAACTTCCAACAAAATATTTTTTGAGTCCATTACAAGCGGTTGCAATCCATCCGCAAAACGGACTGTTTGGCGAAGATGTTTTACCCAATAATTAGGATCAGTCGCTTCCTCTGCTTTAATCCAAGTGCCCGTTACATTAGACAGGTAAGGCACTTTGGGTGAGTGCAATTGGATTTTCTGCACTTGTTCTAAAAATGACGGCAAAATAGGTGACATCATGGCCGAATGAAAAGCATGGGAAGTATATATCAGTTGACATTCCAAACCTTGTTCAGCTAATAATTGCGCGGCAAATTGTTCTACCGCCTCGGTAGGCCCCGAAATCACGCTTTGAGAGGGCACATTGATAGTCGCTAAATCAATAGTGTCATTCAGTAAAGGCCGTATTTCTGCTTCAGTCAGTGGCACAGCTAACATCGTACCCGATGGCATAGATTGCATTAACCGTCCCCGCGCCGCCACCAATACTAATGCTTCATATAAGGTTAATACCTTCGCCAGACAGGCCGCCACATATTCACCAATACTATGCCCTATCATAGCAGCCGGTTGTATCCCCCAACTCATCCACAATTGGGCTAAAGCATATTCAATCACAAACAAAGCCGGTTGACTGAGAGCGGTTTGGTTGAGGGGTTGATTTTCATTTTGAGCAGAATTGGGGTATAACACCGTCCGCAAATCTAAATTCAGATGCGGTTTAAGATATTCCGCACAATAATCCACTTGTTCACGAAAAATCGACTCCGTTTGGTAAAGTTCTAACCCCATATTGACATACTGCGAACCCTGTCCAGAAAACATAAAAACGACTGAGGGCGTTTTTTTCTGATCAACCCGAGCAGTCAAGGCTTTAAACTCTTCTCCACTTTGCCTCTGCCCTTCAAGTGTCGTCACGGCCCCTTCAAGCGTTTGACAAACCAACATTCGGCGATGGGTAAAGGCCTGACGGCCCACTTGATAGGTATACGCCACATCCGCTAAATTCAAATCGGGATGCTGTTTTAAATGCTCAACCAATTGGCGAGTTGCCGTTTCCAAAGCAGAGTCGGTTTTAGCAGACAGTACCAATAATTGCCAAGCGCGTGATTTTTTAGACTGCGCGACCAAAGGGGATTCTTCCAATACGACATGTGCATTAGTCCCCCCAACACCAAAAGCACTCACCCCGGCACGGCGCGGAAAGCCATCTGTTTGCCATTCAGATAATGTGGTATTGACAAAAAACGGACTATTGGCAAAATCAATTTCTGGATTGGGCGTTTCAAAATGCAAACTGGGTGGAATGAATTGATGCTTCAGTGCCAGTACGGCTGCTATCAGATTAACGATACCCGCAGCAGAATCTAAATGCCCCAGATTCGTTTTGACTGAACCTATCGCACAATAATTTTGACGTTCAGTATTGAAGGCTTGCGTCAAAGCCGCGATTTCAATCGGATCACCTAAGGATGTTCCCGTACCGTGCGCTTCAACATAAGTCACGGTTTCAGGATCAATCGAAGCCATCGCCAAGGCTTCTTCAATCACTTTAGCCTGCCCTTCTACACTAGGGGCGGTATAACTCATTTTGGCACTGGCATCATTATTAATATGCGAACCTTTAATCACGGCATGAATGCAATCCCCCTCAGCTAGGGCATCTTCTAGTCTTTTCAGCACCACCATACCCACCCCATTACCCGGGACAGTGCCTTTTGCTTTAGCGTCAAAAGCGCGGCAATGGCCATCAGGAGATAAAATCATACCTTCTTGATAAAGATAACCCGCTTTTGCGGGCATGCTTATCGCTGCCCCCCCGACTAATGCCATATCGCATTGATAATGAGATAAACTTTGACAGGCCATGACGACAGCAACCAAAGAGGAGGAACAAGCCGTTTGCACCGTGACGGCAGGGCCACTCAAATTCAGTTTATACGCAACACGGGTACATAAAAAATCTTTATCATTACCCAACATCATTGCGTAATCACCCACCGTCTCCATCATCTCAGGATTGACTGAAAGATTTTTAGCAAAGTAAGTGCTAATGCCCCCCACACTGCCATAAACACCTATTTCACCCGCGTATGTTTTGGGATCATAACCCGCATGTTCTAATGCCTCCCACGCACATTCTAAAAATAAACGTTGTTGAGGATCAGTGATTTCAGCATCGAAGGGAGTCAAACCAAAAAAGGCCGCATCAAAGCCCGCAACCTCATCCAACGCGCCCTTGGCTTTAACATAATTGGGCTGATTAAATACTGTTGGTTCAATACCAGCGGACAGTAATTCCTCATCCGATAAAAAAGTGATTGATTCGACACCGTTTTTCAGATTGTCCCACAATTCATTAACATTTTTGGCCCCCGGAAAGCGGCCCGCCATGCCGATAATGGCAATATGGCCTTCTGTGTCATCCATTTTTTCAGTTATCAGTTATCAGTTATCAGTTATCAATTTTTAAATTTGCACGCAGAGGCGCAGAGGCGCAGAGGTGTTTTGCTCGGTTGAGACAAGCCGGCTTGTTTAATTTTGATATCAATCTTCTCTCATTCTCTGCGTCTCTGCGGCTCTGCGTGAGCCTAAATTTAATAGGGCGTATTTAGAAGGTTGTAGGGGCGAACCTGCGTGTTCGCCCATTAATATTGGATGGAACCCCTAAGCCAAGTCTGTCCGACGTGTCTTGTGAGATTCCTTTCTCCGACTCATGGCGGCTTGTTTTTTGGCAGCGCGATCTGAGCGTATTTTAGGTGTCGTCGTTGGCTGGCTATTCGACTGACTCAAATACTGAGCCAATGCCTGAATAGTCGAATACTGAAAAAGCACCGTCACAGGAATGGGCATATTTAAGGCCTTAACCAATTTTTCTTGCATTTGGACCAACAACAAGGAATGCCCGCCTAACTCAAAAAAGCTCTCTTGGATGCCCACGTTTTCTTGATGTAGCACTGCTTGCCAAACTGTGGCAATCGTTTGTTCAAGCTCCGTCTGTGGTGCAACATAAGCAGCCTCTGCCTCTCGTTCTATTTCTTGCGGTTTAGGTAAGGCCTGACGATCTACTTTACCATTGGGAGTCAGTGGCAAGGTTTCCAGTGAGACAAAGGCCGAGGGTATCATGTAGTCGGGTAATTTCTCTGCCAAAAACTGGCGTAATTCGCTGGTAGAAGGCACAGGTTGTTTTGCAACAACATAAGCAATCAATCGTTTATCACCGGGGATATCTTCACGGGCCATCACCACAATTTCCCGTATTTTTGGGTGTTGCGTCAAGACAGCCTCAATTTCACCCAATTCAATACGGAAACCACGCATCTTAACTTGATGATCAATGCGTCCCAAAAAATCAAGATTGCCCTCTGACAAATAGCGAACTAAGTCCCCCGTTTTGTAAAGACGTGCTTCTGGATCATCGCTAAACGGATTATGAATAAATTTCTCAGCCGTGAGCTCTGGACGGTTAAGATAACCGCGTGCTAAACCGATCCCACCAATATATAACTCCCCTGAAACACCTATAGGTACTTCCTGCATCTGTTTGTCTAAGACATAAACTTGAGTGTTGGTAATAGGACGACCAATAGGAGGATAACTGCTATTCTGCGTATTACTGACAATTGCCCATGTCGTGACAACCGTATTTTCTGTGGGGCCATAGTGATTAACTAGATCAAAAGACAGCACTTTATCAGGGGGAGTCTGTAATTTATCTCCACCGGTTAATAAGGCCCTCAAAGTCAAATTGTTGGGTAATTCTTGTTCTAGCACAGCCTGTGCAAGTGGTGTCGGTAAAAAACAGAGGGTGATTTGCTCAGCAGTTAGCCATTCTAAGAGTTTTGAAGGAGAAATACGAGTATTCTCATCCGGAATGTGAATGCTTGCGCCTGCCGCTAAATAAGGCCAAGTCTCCCATACAGAAGCATCGAAAGATATACCAGCTAGAAGAGTTGCTCGATCAGCTACGGTCAGATGATAAGTATTCTGATGCCAAAGCACTAAATTAACCAATCCAACATGACGAATTTCTACCCCTTTCGGTTGCCCTGTAGAGCCAGAGGTGTAAATCACGTAGGCTAAATTATCAGGTGTTGTTTTATTCATGGGATTTTTATCGCTTTCGTTTGCAATATCTTCCCATTCACTATCCAGACAAATGACCAAGGGTAAATGACGGATTAAATTAGAGGTGCGTAGGTGTTTCTGAGTTAAGAGTATCTGTATTTGAGCGTCCTTTAGCATGAAATCCAATCTTTCTTGAGGATAAGCCGGTTCTAAAGGAACATAAGCCCCCCCAGCCTTGAGGATACCCAGTATACCCACAATCATCTCCAAGGAACGTTCTACACAAACGCCTATCAATGTTTCTGATTTCACCCCCAATTTTATCAAGTAATGGGCCAGTTGGTTAGCGCGATGATTCAATTCCCGGTAAGTCAATTGCTGATCTTCAAAAACCACCGCTACGGCATTAGGGTTACGCGCAACTTGAACCTCAAATAGCGCGTGGACACACAATTCCAATGGTGATTTATTCCAAGCCAAGAACTGTTGTTGCTCAGTTGTCGTCAACAAAGGCAATTGTGAAATGGACTGTTCTGGATCAGCCACAATACCTTCCAAGAGGGTTTGATAATGACCCACCATCCGAATAATCGTCGCTTCATCAAACAAATCCGTGTTGTACTCAATGCGCCCAATAATGCCTTCTGGCCTGTCATCCAGTTCCATTGTCAAATCGAATTTTGCTGTGCCCTGATGAATATCGAGTTGACTGAGCGTCCAACCTAAATCAATTTCTGGTAGTTGCGGTTCCAGAACAAAAGCCACTTGAAAAAGTGGGTTGGCACTGATTTGGCGTTCTGGATGGAGTGCCTTTACCAACAATTCAAAGGGCACGTCCTCATTAGCATAAGCCTTCAAGGTCACTTCTCGTACTTTCTGCAATAATTGCTTAGCACTGGGATTATCTGACAAATTTGTACGCAATACGACTGTATTCAAGAAATATCCAAAAATGTGTTCTAGTTCAGCGTGATGACGGCCACTCGTTACGGTACCCACAGACATATCGTCTTGCCCACTATAACGGTGCAACAAGGTTTTGAAGGCTGCCAATAAAGTCATAAACAGGGTGACCCCTTCCTGCTGGCTGAGGACTTTAAGCGATTCTGTCAGTGCTTTGGGCAGGGCCAAACAATATCTCGCGCCACGATAGCTTTGAACCGCTGGGCGTGGATGGTCAGTGGGCAATTGTAAGGTATGTAAATCCGCAAGTTGTTGTTTCCAATAGGTTAATTGCTTTTCTAATACCTCTCCCTGTAATCGTTGCCGTTGCCAACTAGCATAGTCGGCATATTGAAAAACAGGTTTGGGTAGTGGGGAAGCTTGTCCCGCAGAAAACGCTTTATAGAGCGTGGCGAGTTCTGGGAAAAGCACATTATAGAGAGACACCCCATCAGAAATAATATGGTGGGCAGTCTGGCATAAACGATAGTCTTTATCACTTAAGCATATCAACGTAGCGCGAAACAAGGGGCCTTTTTCTAAATCAAAGGATTGTACGGCCTCTTCAGTGGCCAACCGCAAGCACTCAGTCTCTCGTTCACTTTCAGGAAAGTCACGCAAATCCACTACTGGCAAAGTAAAGGGGACGAACTGTGAAATGACTTGAACCGGCTCTCCATTAATAGTCGTAAAAGTGGTTCGTAAGATTTCATGACGACGCCCTATTTCATTCAGGCTTTGCTCCAAAACCCTGACATCAATAGGCCCCCCCAAACGAATGGTTGCCGGTTCATTATAAACGGGTATATTGGGGACAAATTGTCCAAATAACCACAATTGTTCTTGTCCAAAGGAAAGCGGCAGGTTCGTATTCCGATCTGTCTGTTCAATGGCTTGTATTTGTGGACGAGATGATTTAAGCGCATCCTCCACTTGCACCGCCAATTGAGCAACCGTTGGTGCTTCAAATAAGCAATACAAAGGTAATTCAATTGACAATTCTTCGTTGATATGAGAAACAATTTGGGTTGCCAGTAATGAATGCCCTCCCAAGTGCAAGAAATTATCATGGAGCCCAACGCGTTCCAGCCCCAAAACCTCAGCCCAGATTTGAACCAGTTTTTCTTCAATATCGGTGTACAGATCGGAACGATTGACATTAGGTGCAGGTAATGCTTTACGATCCAGTTTGCCATTAGAGGTGAGTGGCAAGGCATCCAAGATCACAAAGTGTGAAGGTATCATATACTCTGGTAAAGATTCCTGCATAAAGTGGCGCAGATGCTCAATGAAAGTATTTTGCAAGACTTTCAATAACCCCCTTTTTTCAAAAAAGGCGTTAATCTGTTTGTGCAGTAAGATTTTCTCTTCGGGGGTTGGATCAAACTGGATACCAAGACGATCACCGTTTCGCCAAGCAATATCCCCCTCCACACAAAGTTTGTCAGAGCTATCCGGCATAGTTAAGCACACATGATACCGTTTATCAGGACAAAAATCCAGGCTGGATATGCCCGATAAACCAACGCCCCCATACGAAATATCAAATGTGGTGACTTCTGTTGAGGAATCAGTCTTGTCATCTCCAAGCACGCATTTAATTTGGCCGTCACTACGCAAGAGTACCCGTTGTGGCGGTAGTTGGGACACAACGATATAAGCCACGAGTCGTTTATCGCTAGGGACTTCCTCCCGAGCGATGACTACAGCATCACTAATGTCATGATACTGGTGTAGTTTCGCCTCAATCTCTCCCAACTCAATGCGAAGTCCACGAATTTTAACTTGATAATCAATGCGTTCTATAAAGTTTAGGTTGCCATCTTCTTGATAGCGAACCAAGTCTCCCGTCTTGTACAAACGTGCATTGGGTACTTTACTGAACGGATTGGGAACAAACCTTTCCTCAGTCAATTCAGGGCGATTAAGATAACCACGCGCAAGCCCTGTACCACCAATATAGAGCTCTCCAGTGACACCAACTGATACAGGTTGCATCTGTTCATCTAAAACATAAACCTGTGCATTGTCAATGGGAAAACCAATCGGAATATTCTGTTGGGAATAATCATTTTGGCATAAGAAAAAGGTTGTATCAATACAGGCCTCAGTGGGGCCGTAAAGATTGATCAACTGTGCATCAAGTTTTGCAAAGAAACGCTGTTGGAGAGCAATAGATAAAGTTTCTCCTCCACAAAAAAAGTACTTTAGAGAGTGGCAGTTTTGGATGTTTTTCTCATCTAAAAGTATTCGTAGTAAACTGGGCACCATTTGAAGAACGGTAATGTCTTGCTCCGTAATGATCTTGACCAGATAAGCAGTGTCCCGATGTTTCTCAGGTTTAGCGATATACAATTGTGCGCCCACAGATAACGGTGTATAAAATTCCCACACCGAGGCATCAAAAGTAAAAGGTGTTTTTTGTAAAACCTTATCCGCTTCAGTTAGAGGAAATTGTTTCAGCATCCAAAGCGTGTGATTATAAATCGCTTGATGAGGTATCATGACACCCTTAGGTTCACCAGTCGAGCCTGATGTATAAATAACATAGGCCAGATTGTTTGGCCCAACGCCACTATTGATATTTTCCGCAATTTTTTTAGAGAAAATATCCTTGTTGGTATCCAAGCAAACGATCTCAGCTTTTTGCTCTGGGAGGTTTGCAAGTACATTTTCCTGAGTCAATAACACTGGCACTTGGGCATCGTTTAGCATAAAAGCCAAACGTTCTTGTGGATATGATGGCTCCAAAGGCACATAAGCCCCGCCCGCTTTGATAATCCCCAATATACCAACAATCATTTCCAAAGAACGTTCTACACAAATACCAACACGAATATCAGGTTTTACACCAAGGCTTATCAAGTGATGTGCTAATTGATTAGCACGAGTATTCAGCTCACGATACGTCAAATGTGAGTCTTCAAAAACAACGGCCACGGCATCCGGTGTGCGTTCCACTTGCTCTTCAAAGAGTTGATGGACACATTTATCTAAGGGGATATCAGCATTCGTCTGATTCCATTGGGCTAAGGGCTGCGTTTGTTCATCTTTGGGCAATGCACCTAGTATCATAAAGCATTCTCCTTTACAATCGGCAAATTAGAGATAGTTTTATATAGAAAAAATCTATTTTTAATCGTTAAGTATTATTAAAGTGTGATTGAAATAAATATCAATTAGATTTTAATTATATTAGAGGGTGCTAATATTACGAGTAATGTTCTTTATTGTCAAGATTAAATTTTTGGAAAACTTATAATGCCTTATTCATAAATACTAATGCTACTCTTAAATTTTGCGCTAAAAAATCTGCTGAGAGTCCAAAGCGCAGCATAGTGGAGCTTTGAACCTACGTAGCGCATCACATTTAGAGAGGTGTTCATAGTTTGATCCGAAGCTTTTTTTAATACCAGTAAAACTCAAAACTGGCATGAACAGTGTTTCACGCAAAAGTTTTTGCGCGCAAAAACTTTTGCGTGAAATTCATTTTTATCATTTTGTTCAAAATTTCAATAGTTCATTTATAGATTTCTGGCCTTGGGCAACTTGGGCAACTAGACGGCTAAAGTTGCATGGCACGATTTTCTGTAGCCCCCTTCTTTACGGCGAACACTTCGTTTTCAGAGTGCCACAGAGAATAACTCTTTGATTTTTAATAATATTATGATATCAAAGACAAATGTGTTTTTTTTTAAACGATACAAACTGATAGGTGGTAAGCCCTTAAACGTATAGTTATGTGTAAAAAAATCATGCCAAAATGGATTAAATCTGTTAGTTTCGTTTTTTTGATATCGCCCTTCCTTTCAGTTTCTTTTGCCGCACAAAACGAAGCACAAAACGCTTATATTTTTGGGATACATCCCTACTTAACGGCCAAAGAATTGTTAGAACGATTTACACCACTGATGAACTATTTGTCTGATAAACTTGATAAACCTGTGGTTTTACGAGTCGCCAAAACTTACGCTAACCATATTCAACGGGTTGGTGAAGATAAAGTCGATATGGCCTATCTCGGCCCTGCCCCTTATGTCAAGTTAGTCGAAAACTATGGCCAAAAACACTTATTAGTGAAAATTCAAGTTGCGGGGCAATCCACTTTCCGTGGCGCAATCATCGTTTCCCAAGATAGCCAGATTAAAACATTAACTGATTTACGAGGTAAGGGTTTTGCATTTGGTTCCCCCAATTCAACCATGAGCCATTTTGTCCCTCGATTCGTATTATGGCAAGCTGGTATGACAGTTGCTCAACTCAGTCATTATCAATTTATCAAAAGCCATGAAAATGTCGTATTAGGTGTGTTACTCGGTGAATTTGAGGCTGGTGCCATTAAAAAAGATATTTTTAACCGATATGCACAACAAGGTATAAAAGTCTTGACTTGGACACCCCCTATTACCGTTCATCTTTTTGTCGCGACTCACCGTTTTCCTCAACAACAACTGGAGAAATTGCGACAGCTGTTCTTAAATCTCAACAAACACCCCAAAGGCAAAACGATTTTAACCTCAATTAAAAAATCCATTACCGGAGTCACAACAGTAAAAGATGAAGATTATAATGAATTACGTTATATTTTAAGAACCGTTGAGCAATTGAAAAGTCAATAAAAATCAATGCCTTAATACCTCACTTCTTTCGGTGGGCAACGCCCACCCAACAAAGGAGAACTGAAAAAATGTTCCTCAAAAATAACCCATTCCAACACGGCCGTTTATTCCTCTTATTTTTCATAATATTATTAAGCTTTTTTGTTTTAGCCAGCTTTTTAATTACTTCCCAACAACGTCATCAGCTACTCGATAACGAAAAACAAGGTGTTGCACTAGAATTTGATTTGATAAGCGAATTTATCTCAGAATCATTTTTGAAAAATGACTATGCTGCTGTACGTCTTTTTTTGCTCAATTGGGCCAAAAAACATGAGCATATTGTCACTTTGACAGCCACTGCCAAAAATGGTTTTCAATTTGTAAACTACACACGTCAAATACCCACTGAAAACACTTTTTTAGTTCAGCGTAGAATCTCCTTTTCGCAGAATAATTATCTTGATTTAGAAATCGCGAATGATCTGGCTTCAATAGAAAAGATTATCAACAAGTTGAATTGGCAACTTTTAATCACTTTTTCGATCATTATGATGCTATTAGGTGTGATTTTGTGGATGACGCTGAATCAAATTGCCCTCATTCCGCTGGAAACCGAGATCAATAAACGTACAGAAGAACTCAGACAACACCGCGATCATTTAGAACAAGTGGTACTGGATCGGACTCAGGAATTAGCAACGGCTAAAGAGATCGCAGAATCCGCTAACCGCGCCAAAAGTGATTTTCTATCCAATATGAGCCATGAATTGCGAACACCACTGAATGGCATTTTAGGATATGCCCAAATTCTGATACGCAATAAAGGATTAACGACTCAACAATTTGATGGCTTAAACATTATCCAACAAAGTGGCGAACACTTATTAACCCTCATCAATGATATTTTAGATCTGTCCAAAATTGAGGCACGTAAAATGGAACTCTATGCCACCGCATTTCATTTAGCCAACTTTTTGGAAAGTCTGGCCAGTATCATTAGTATGCGGGCGCAAGAAAAAGACGTGACTTTTATCTATGAACATCATCACGAACTCCCTTCTGGGGTAGAAGCCGATGAAAAACGGTTACGACAAGTCTTAATCAACCTATTGGGTAATGCGATTAAATTTACAGATCATGGGCAAGTCACTTTGAAAGCCAGTGTAATAGGAGAGAAAAAAAATCAAGCTGTTCAGCGGTTTCGTTTTGAAGTCATCGACACCGGTGTCGGCATGACACCAGAGCAATTAGAAAAAATATTCTTGCCTTTTGAACAAGTTGGCGATATTCAAAGTCGCGCTGCGGGCACAGGTTTAGGCCTCGCCATTAGTCGCCAATTAGTGGAATTGATGGGGAGTCAACTGCACGTTAACAGTGAATTAGAAAAAGGGAGTACCTTTTGGTTTGATTTAAGCTTGCCAGTGGTTACCGCAAAAGCAGAATTGAAATCAACCCGAACGGGAGAAATCAGGGGTTATAAAGGAAGACGGCGAACAGTCTTGGTGGTGGATGACAAACAAGCAAACCGTTTAGTGTTACACGGGCTGCTTGAACCGCTCGGATTTGAAATCATAGAGGCAAAAAATGGTCAAGAGGAAGTCGAAAAGGCCCGCGAAATTCAACCTGATGTCATTCTAACAGACTTAGTGATGCCCGTCATGACGGGATTTGAAGCGGTACAAGCCATACGGCAGATACCAGAATTAACGGGTATGGTTATCATTGCCATATCGGCCAGTGTTTTTGAAAAGGAGAAAGATAAGAGCCAAGTCGTTGGATGTGATACTTTTCTGCCTAAACCGGTGGAAGCTGATAAACTCTTTGCCATATTGGAACACTATTTAAAATTGGAATGGGTTTATGAGGAAACTCAAAAAGAGACGCTTGAAGAACATCATGAAGTAGAAGGGCCGCTTGTACCGCCACCGCCTGAAGAAATAGCACACTTATTTGAATTAACAATGACAGGCAATATGCGCGGTATTCAGAAACGAGCCGCTCATATTGAACAATTCGCACCTGAATTGATCCAGTTTGCCCGTAAACTGCACAATTTAGCCAAAGGTTTTAAAGAAAAACAAATTTTAGCCTTAATTGAACCCTTTCAAGCGCAGCTTACATCAGAGAATCTAACGCAACCTGATTTAACGCAACCTGATTTTGAAGACAACCTGATTTTGATTGTTGATGATAACGCTTCAAATTTAAGCGTACTGTCTGATTATTTAAAAGCTCAAGGTTTCGCAACGCGAATCGCGACTAACGGTGAAATCACACTACAACGGGCACAACGTATTCAACCCGTACTGATCTTGTTAGATGTCATGATGCCACCCGGCATAGATGGCTTTGAAACCTGCCGCAGGTTAAAAGCAGACGACAAGACGCAAGACATACCTGTTATTTTTATGACGGCTTTAACGAGTACCGAAGATAAAGTCAAAGGTTTTGAAGTCGGTGGCGTGGATTACATCACTAAACCCATACAACACGAAGAAGTGTTAGCGCGTATCACGACGCATATACGCATTCAAGAATTGAGTTTCACATTACAAAAACAAAATCAAGAAATAGTGAAGCTCAACGAGTGTCTCAAGGCAGAAAATAGGCGTATGAGCGCCGAATTAGAAGTCGCCCGTCAATTGCAAAAAATGGTGTTACCCAAACAGCAAGAGCTTGAAAAGATTAAAGATTTAGACATAGCCTGTTTTATGGAACCGGCTGAGGAAGTGGGAGGCGATTACTATGATATTTTGCAACACACAGATGGTGTTAAAATTGGTATTGGTGATGTCACAGGGCATGGATTGGAAAGTGGCGTATTGATGTTAATGGTACAAATGGCCGTGCGTACCTTGCTGACTAATGAAGTGAGTGATCCTCAAACCTTTTTGAATCTGCTCAATCATGCCATTTATGATAATTTACAACGTATTGAGAGCGATAAAAATTTAACGCTGTCTTTATTAGATTATCAGCCATCAAAACAGGAAGTAGGCGGAAAAGTACACTTAACCGGACAACACGAAGAGGTTTTAGTCGTTCGCCAAGATGGGCAGATTGAGCATATTGATACCTTTGATTTAGGTTTTTCTGTCGGGGTAGTTGATGATATTGCTGATTTTGTCTCACATAAAGAGATATCATTGCAACCGGGAGATGGACTCGTTCTCTATACTGATGGGATTACAGAAGCACGAAACCTAGATAAAAAGATGTATGGATTAGAACGGTTATGTGAAGTGATTAGTCGTAACTGGCATCGCGCCGCCAAAGAAATACAACAGATTATCATTGCTGATGTACTGCAACATATAGACACACAAAAAGTATATGATGATATTACTTTGTTGGTGCTTAAACAAAATTAGAATGATTTATAACGCAAGAGACGCAAGAGACGCAAGAGACGCAAAGAGTCGCTCCCCACCGAGAGAGAGCATCTTTAGCGTCAAAGCGCGTTTATATCGATATCAATCAGAAGCCTTGTAGTGATATCGATATCATTAAACCCGCATAATAAATATGTGATTATATGACTTTGTTCTTTAGTTTATTTTGATAAAACGGTTTGCCCTTATTCTCTTCGTTCTAACGGCAAACCGTATCTTGATTTCAATTAATTACCATTGCGCCAATAAGGCTGTCGCGATTGCACGTCCAAGTAACGGTGGAACAGCATTGCCAATTTGTTTAACAATCTGACTTCGATTACCTCTAAAAATAGTTATCCCTAACCGTTTTGTTGGTAACATTTAATGAAAGTACCATTCCTTGTAGGGTGGGTAGCGTCTTTTTGCTGCCCACCATCACCCAATTACTTACGCTTCATCACTCTTAT
>QNEL01000072.1 GCA_003645185.1 Candidatus Parabeggiatoa sp. nov. 3 | reverse complement strand
GCCCAATTGGAAAGCCCTATCTCTGTTCAACCTTTATCGCCTGACTATCGCGACTGTCTTAATCATTTCTGTTCTGACGAATATTTTCCCCATTTTTTTAGGCCTATTTGATACTCGCCTGTTTTTAATAACAGGCTGGCTGTATTCCAGTTTTGCCATCTTCAGCATTTTTACAATTCAGCATCGTTGGCCATCTTTTCATATCCAAGTCTTTGGGCAAGTTTTGCTTGATATTCTTGCCATCACAGTATTAATGCATGCCAGTGGTGGCGTGAATAGTGGCTTAGGTATGTTACTTGTCGCAACGATTGCAGGCAGCAGTTTACTCACAGAAGGGCGAACCGCATTTTTCTTCGCAGCGGTTGCCAGTTTATCCGTACTGATTCAAGTCGTCTTAGTGGATATTTATTTTTGGTTTGCCTATACCGGTTATAGCCACGCCGGCATGTTGGGCATTAGCTTTTTTGCAACCGCATTTTTAGCGCATACCCTAGCACGGCGAGCAAGAGCCAGTGAAGCACTGGCTAAACAACGCGGTGTCGATGTACAATTCTTAGCACAACTCAATGCCCAAATCGTGCAAGGCATCCACTCAGGCATTGTCGTCATTGATATCGTCGGACGAATTCGTCTGTTTAATGAAGCCGCGCGACGTTTACTAGGCTTAAATGAACAACCTAATGGACGGCCTTTAATTTCAGTCACCCCTGAATTAGTCGAACATTTAGTGAATTGGCAAAAAAGCGGTCAAACCACATCTCCCTTATTTCGTTCCACAAATGGGGAAGTCGATATCATAGCCACTTTTAGAGAGTTAAACCGAGGAAAGGCCGTTAATGTATTGATTATGCTAGAAGATGCCACGCTCACGGCCCAACGTGCAGCCCAACTCAAATTAGCCTCATTAGGCCGCCTAACCGCCAGCATTGCCCATGAAATACGCAATCCGCTAGGCGCGATCAGCCATGCCGCCCAATTACTCGCAGAATTACCACAGGTTTCTCAAGATAATGTTCGTTTAACTCAAATTATTGTCAACCATTCTGAGCGCGTCAATACGATTATTGAAAATGTCTTACAACTCAGTCGGCGCGAGCCTGCCAATACGCAATATTTCGATTTGCTCAGTTGGCTACAATCTTATGTGAATGAATTTACAATTCAACAAGAGTTAAACACTGATGATATTGTTTTATACACCCATCACAATACATTAATGGTTTATTTTGATCCAGAACAACTCTATCAAGTGCTTAACAATTTATGTGAAAATGGGTTACGTTATAGTCAAGGTAACCCTTTACTCAAATTAACCATTGATATCAGCACAGACACTGGCCGGCCCTACCTTGACGTGCGCGATCAGGGAGAAGGGATGACAGAAGACGTTAAAACCCAGATATTTGAACCTTTTTTCACCACACAATCTAAAGGAACAGGATTAGGATTATATATAGCATTAGAAATTTGCGAAGCAAATCAAGCCACCCTACATTTGTATTCTAATTCAAATACAGGCTGTTGTTTTCGTATCCTATTTTTCAGTGTTCAGTAGGGTGGGCTTTGGTGTTGCCCACCATTAAAAATGTAGGGTGGGTAACATCTTTATGTTGCCCACCATTCTTAAATGTAGGGGGCCGGTAACGTCTTTATGTTGCCCACCATTGTTGCCATGTAGGGGGCCGGTAACGTCTTTATGTTGCCCACCATTGTTGCCATGTAGGGTGGGTAACGTCTTTATGTTGCCCACCATTGTTGCCATGTAGGGTGGGTAACGTCTTTATGTTGCCCACCATTCTATAAATGTAGGGTGGGTAACGTCTTTATGTTGCCCACCATTGTTGCCTGATAACTGATAATGAACCCATCTTGCTTAGTAGTAGACGACGAACCAGATATTCTTGATTTATTAGTTATGACTTTACAACCCATGAATATCGACTGTTATACCGCACAAAATATGGCTCAAGCTCAAACATACCTACAATCTCAAGAGTTTGATTTATGTTTAACCGATATGCGCTTACCAGATGGCAATGGCCTTGATCTCGTTGAAACCATTAACCAAAACCATTCTCAAATGCCAGTGGCCGTCATTACAGCTTATGGTAATATTGAAACAGCAGTTCAAGCAGTGAAAGTGGGCGCCTTTGATTTTATTTCTAAACCGCTCAAAATCACACAATTACGCAATCTTGTTACCAACGCCCTACAATTGCCAAAACAGCAACAGACAGGTGTTGTTAAAAAGGAAACGAAGGAAACGATACCCAATCAGCCAATTGATGCAGATGACGAGATGCTCTCCAATTTGATTGGTCACTCAGAAGCGATGCAAATGGTTCGTGCTAAAATCAAAAAATTAGCCCGTAGCCAAGCACCCATTTATATCAAAGGTGAATCAGGAACCGGTAAAGAAGTCGTCGCCCGCATGCTCCATGCTTTAGGATCACGCGCCAACAAACCTTTTGTTCCCGTTAATTGTGGTGCGATACCAACAGAACTCATGGAAAGCGAATTTTTCGGGCATAAAAAAGGGAGTTTTTCGGGCGCTTATAATGATAAAGAAGGCCTCTTTCAAACGGCTGATGGAGGCACATTATTTCTTGATGAAGTCGCCGATTTACCCTTATCTATGCAAGTTAAGCTACTGCGAGCCATTCAGGCAAAACAAATACGGCCTATCGGTGCCCCAAAAGAAATACCGGTTGATGTGCGTATTCTCAGTGCCACGCATCGCAATTTAAGCCTATTAGTCAAAAAAAATCAGTTTAGACATGACTTGTTTTATCGTATCAATGTGATTGAATTTTCTATCCCCCCATTGCGTGAACGTCCAGAAGATATTCCCGCCTTAGCACACCATATTTTAAAACGTTTGATTCCAGATAAAAAGCGCCAAGTTCAACAACCGCATATATCAGAACGGGCGATGAAAGCTTTAAACGACTATCTTTTTCCAGGTAATGTGCGGGAATTAGAAAATATTCTAGAACGTGCCATAACGCTCTGTGAGAACAATACCATTAAACCTGAAGACTTACAATTGCCCGCTCACGTAGAAATCCCGAACTCAGGCACACTTGATCCCTTGCTTGAAGATGTCGAAAAAGAAACCATTCTGAATGCATTAGAACAAACTCAAGGCAATAGAAAGGAAGCGGCTAAATTGCTAGGTATTGGTATTGGTGCTTTACGCTATCGTTTACACAAATTCCATGTGTTTGGTTAAAACTATCGTTTACACCCATTCCATCTGTTTGGTTAAAACTCTTGTGTTTGTAGGGGCAATCCCTTGTGGTTGCCCCCTGTCTGCGTTTAATATATCTGATTAATTGAACCGTATAATTAATGAATACCATAGAAGCAACCCTTGTTAACCCCTTAATGGGTAAAGAAATTCCCCTACCCACCTACTCAACAGAAGGTTCAGCAGGTATCGACTTGCGAGCTTGCATAACCGATCCCTTGACACTTCAACCAGGAGAAACCAAATTAATAGGTAGCGGCATAGCCATCAATATTCATAATCCTAATCTGGCAGCCATGTTATTACCGCGTTCCGGTTTAGGAGTCAATCATGGGATTGTGTTAGCTAATTTGGTAGGCTTGATTGATTCTGATTATAGAAAAGAAGTTAAAATAGCGGTTTGGAATCGCAGCAACACCCCATTCACGATTGAACCTGGATCGCGTATCTGTCAGATGGTATTCATCCCAATTGTCCAAGTCAATTTTAAATGGGTAGACAGCCTAAAAGACAATCAGCGTGACGGCTTTGGTTCAACAGGATTAAGTTAAACTCTGTGTTACTCTGTGGTACTCCGTGAACTCTGTGTTGAAGAAGATAGAACGCAGATTAAACTGATTGTCATGATTCACACTGATTTTCACGCAAAAGTTTTTTGCGCGCAAAAAACTTTTGCGTGGAACTGATAACTGATAAAATGAAATCTCAACCTTTAGTCTTGATTATTGACGATAGCCCTGTCAATTTAATGCTATTGCATAACGTCTTAGAAAAACACCATTTTCGTGTCATATTAGCCGAACATGGTGAACAGGGTTTTACGATTGCCAAAGAAACCCCGCCTGACATTATCTTATTAGATGTCATCATGCCAGGTTGGGATGGATATGAAACCTGTCGGCGCATTAAACAAGATGCCAGCTTAGCACACATTCCAATCCTGTTTTTGTCAGCCCTTGGCGATACTGAAAACAAAGTCCGTGCCTTACAAGCCGGTGGAGTAGATTACGTCAGTAAACCTTTCCAAAAAGAAGAATTATTGGCACGGGTAGAAACCCATATCGAATTAGCCCATTTACGCCAAAATTTAGAACAAGAGGTTGCCAATCAAACCGAAAAAATTCAATTACTGTTTGAAGCCTTGCAACTGTCTTATGATAAAGCCCAACAAGCTTCCATGCTCAAAACAGAATTTCTACGCAACATCAGTCATGAATTTTTAACCCCCATGAATATCGTCTTAGGTATGACTGAAATGCTCCTAGAAGACACCCCGTTAACGGAGGAACAACTGCATTTGACGACAACCGCGATGAAAGCGGGTAAGCAGTTACAAGACATACTCACCAACATGTTAAATTTTGCACAGCTATTCAAAGGTGAAGTTAAAGAAGTCCTCACTAAATTCCATATTTGTGACATTATAGATCATATTTTAAAACGGTTATCGACAAGTCTAGGAGAAAAGAATTTACAAATCAGCACCGAAATTGCCCCCACGTTATACAGCACTTTTGCGGGTAATCAGGAAGGCATTTACAATGTTTTGATCAAACTGATAGACAATGCCATTAAATTTACAGAGCAAGGGCAACTTGTCATACGTGTGCAACCCATTGACAAACCCATTGATCTAGACGATCTCGACAGTATGCAACCCCTTGATGAAGACGATAAAAAATATTGGATCAGGTTTGAAATCAGTGATACAGGCATAGGCATTGCTGAACAAAAACAAGCCTACCTGTTTGATATTTTTTCTCAAGTTGATGGTTCATCAACCCGATATTACGATGGAATGGGTATGGGGTTAGCCGTTGCCAAGCTTTTAACCGAAAGCATGGGAGGACAAATAGGAGTCAACAGTCAATTAGATCAAGGCAGTACCTTTTGGCTTAATGTGCCATTGGAAATCGTCAAGTAACTGAGACTATATAGAGGTTCAGAAAATCAAAAAGATAACGACAAGGATTGTTTGCTTATGAAAGGATAGCTACTCGACAAGCTATCAGCGTAATCGCATTAAAATTATAATCAATAACATCAAGCTTGGCACAATCTAATCCTTTTTTATAATTTTGTAATCAGCGCGATTTGAAATTGAGGCTAAAAGGGAGAGTTATGGCAAAAAATACATTTTGGTGCTATCGTCTTTCAGATAAATGAGTGGCCCTTCAAATGACTTGATAGAACGCTGATGGCCGACTGATTGGACTGATTTACGCTGATTAAAATCGTGTGCTGATTATCATGATGTACACAGTCAGATTAATCAGTGTAAATCAGGCCATCAATGACCACAAAAGCGCAAAGAGACTCAATTTGATGCGCGAAGCGCGAAGCGTGAGATTAAAAATGCTACCCTTTTTGAAATGGTTTTTCTGACAATATCTAAACGAATTTTAGGCTTTCGCCAGATGTAATCAGCGCGATTTGAAATTGAGGCCGTTATCGCAAAAACGAAAGTATTTACATTGATAACAATTGTTTCACTTCAGCCAGTAATTCCTCATTACGATACGAGCCTTTTTGGAAAATCTTGGCAACCTGATTCAGGCGCTGCCTATCTTCTATCGTAATATCTTTAGCACTGAAAACAATGACAGGAATGGCATCATAGACTTGCTGTAGTTTGGTCACAAATTCAAAGCCATCCATTTCAGGCATTTGTAAATCCAACAGAATCAAATCAGGTTGAGTTTTCTGGATATAATTTAAAGCAATGCGTGCCTCTTCAACTTTACAAATTCTCAAGCCGGCTTTTCTGAATAAACGCCCCGCCATATCACGGTTGACCGGATCATCATCAATGATCATTACCAAGCGGCTAGATTCCGACTGTGAAAAATGATATTTTTGTAACACTTTAGACAACTGTTCACGAGTAACCGGCTTAATTAAATAATCCGAAGCACCCAATGAATACCCCACACTCTTATCCTCTATCAAGGATAAAATAATCACCGGAATGCGGGCCAATTCAGCATCCGCTTTTAAGTAAGATAAGACTTCCCAACCATCCATTTTAGGCATCATCACATCTAAAATAATCACATCGGGCAGTACTTTTCTTGCCAATCTGAGGCCTTCTTCACCACTATCAGCCAATTCAACCTGATAACCTTGTTTACTCAGGTAATTCTCAAGTACCTTCCGCACTTCTAACTCGTCATCAATCACTAAAACTAAACCACCTTCTTCTAACACAGCCACGTCAGTTTGTGAAGAACTCTGTGCCCGTTTTTGAACTAATAAAGCCACTTTGGCTGGCAAACGAACCGTAAAAGTGCTACCTTGGCCTAATTCGCTATCAACGTTTATCGATCCCCCCATGATTTGAACAAAATTATGGGTAATAGCCAGGCCTAAACCGGTACCATCGTACTTACGAGTTGCAGAAGTATCCGCTTGAGTAAACACTTGAAATAACTTGTCTTTCTGTTCAGCATCCATGCCAATGCCACTGTCAATCACGCGAAAGAGAATCCAATCCTTACCATCGGCATCCGTTTCACGTAAAACGTCTAAATAAATCATCCCCGCTTCTTCATTAAACTTAGACGCATTACTCAACATTTTTAACAGAATTTGACGAGTTTTAGTGAGATCAGCATGCATCTCACCTAAATTCTCACCATAATGAATTTTCAAACTATCCTGATTTTTAGTGAACAAAGGTTGGAGGGTTTGTACGATATCATTCACCATATTAGGCAGATAGAAACTTTCCGTATACAGTTCCATTCTACCCGCTTCAATTTTAGAAATATCCAAAAGATCATTAATCGTGCTGAGTAAATGTTTACCCGCCAAATGAATTTTTTCAATATCGCCACTGAGCTCCGCCTCACCTAGATCGGCAATTTCTTCTTGTAACATCTCACCATAACCAATAATCGCATTCAGCGGTGTGCGTAACTCATGGCTCATATTCGCAAGAAACCGACTTTTAGCAAGATTAGCCGCCTCAGCCTCTTGTTTAGTTCGCCGCAAAGCCTCTTCAGAAACAGTAATCGACTCCAGCATCGCATTAAATCCCCTTTCCAGGGTACCTAATTCATCAACACTTTTAATATCAGCCCTGATTTTTCGATTACCGGCACGTACCTGTTCTATAACACGGGTAAGGTGTTCAATAGGCTTTGTAATGCTACGATTAATAAAGAAAGCAATAATCAAAGAAATGAAGACAGCACCCACCAGAATCATGCCAAAAGTGAGACGAAATGCCCTGATGCTGTATAGAATTTTATGAAGAGGTTGTTGGATAATCAATGTCCAATAACCCAGATTAGGAATAGAAACGCGCTGGTAAGTCAATATCGCTTGTTCTGTCGTGATATTGCCATCAATTTCATTCAACATGTTTGGTGCTTCAGTCGGATAATCTTGAAAAAAAGTATAGCCCGTTTTTAAGTCTTTTGGCCCTCCCCAAAGTTTATTAGCATTTGGGTTCGCGAGATAAAAGCCCTCTTGATCAACTAATACCGCTTTTTTGAAGAGTGGCAACAAAAATTGACTGGCATCTACATTAGTAATGACAATGCCCGCTTGATGTTGTTCTGGATAAAAAACGGGTATGGCATAGCGTATGACGGGTTTATGCGGGACTTCTATTTTACCCTGTTCCTGATTGAGTTCTAAAGGCGAAACAAACATTGATTGATCAAGCAGTTGCATCGTCCTTGAAAAATAATAACGAGAAGCTTTGTTTTGCAACTGTGTCTTGGGAATGATCAATATTTTACCGTCTACTGCATCAACCCGCACAATTTCTTGCCCGTTTTCATCTAAATAACGGAGTTGATAATAAATACCCCGACTACGCGAAAAGGCTAAAAATTCCTCTTCTAGCGACTGCCGCGCCAATTCCAAAGTGCCTAAATCCTCATCTTGATAACGCTGATTTAAATAACGTTTTAAGGGTTGTGATTGACTGAGAAAAATCAGATCGTTTCGAGTCGAAGCCAAAAAGGCTTCAATATCATGCTGAAGCGTTTTAGCCATACTAGCCTGAATATTTAATTCTCGCTCACGCAGAGCATCAATAGAAGCTTGCATAGCATAGATACCGACAGTCACGGCAGGAATTAAGGTGACAAGCAAGAAACCAAAAGCCAGTTTAGTGCGAATATGTTGATAAAATTTCATAACAATGTTGGCGCAGATGGACTGAAATGGACTGAAAAAATAAAATGATAACAAATGATAGCCTTGACAAGGCAATCATAAACTCTATTATATTATTATATATTAATATACTTTGCCGATGGAAAAGAGCAATATAGTATAACTACAAGGATTATTTATAAAAAAGGATAAGATCGTGACAATTGGTGAGAGCATGAGCAGCACCATAATTAATTTAATAGATTTTTCTCATTACTAACCTGACATAAGAAAGAGAATGATTCATTCTGAATCAATCCCGATCAAGTACCTAAAACAAGCTCAGGGCACACAGTGTACACATGCCCGTGCCCTGGCCAGTGCCCTAAACTTTGTAAGACAATTTCACGCAAAAGTTTTGCGCGCAAAACTGTATTTCACGCTAATGTTTCGCTCCGCGAAACATTAGCGTGAAATGTGAAAAGCCTGTCGAAATGTCGCTATTGAACAAAATAAAAATATCGTTAATAATCAATAAGTTAATTAACTGTTCTCACGGGCTGGATACCCCTTATTTTGTTCAAAATTGAGAGACGATAATTGTTAATAAATACAGTTTTGTCCAATTTTTATCCACTAACCTTCAAAATGATAAGATAAGTTTGTCAAAATATCCCTTTTTTCAAACAAATTGTCGTTGAAAATGTAAAAACAATAAAATGATAAAAAGCAATCACTTAGTTAACTTCTCTCATCGGGGCGATAAAAACAATTTTGGCTGATTTCAGTCAAAAGCCGTTTGCTTTGAAAAAGGCTTCAAAATACACACTTTTTGTCGAACCCTTGTCATTATTTATTAACCGTTATTTATTCATTCATAAGTTGCCCCAAAATGGTGATATGATAGTGTAATAATAACGCGCCAATTTTTTTTAAATCAAGTTGAGAATTAATTGAACGATGTCTGAACGCCCAACCCTTATACCCCCTAATGGCGAAAAATCGCTACTACTACACTCCTGCTGTGCGCCCTGCTCAGGAGAAATCATGGCAACCTTACTAGAATCCGGCATTGAATACACCATTTTTTTCTATAATCCCAATATTCACCCACATCAAGAATACGAAATACGCAAAGAAGAAAATAAAGGTTTTGCCGAAAAATACAATATACCCTTTGTCGATGCGGATTACGACATAGACAAATGGTTTGAACGTACTAAAGGCATGGAATTTGAGTCAGAACGCGGCCCTCGGTGTAGCGTATGTTTCGATATGCGTTTTGAACGCACAGCCTTGTATGCACACCAAAATGGTTTTAAAATCTTCACCAGTTCAATGGGCGTATCTCGCTGGAAAGATATCCAACAAGTCAATGACAGCGGCCTACGCGCCGCTCAAGGCTATCCTGATTTAAGCTATTGGGCCTATAATTGGCGTAAAGGCGGGGGCTCACAACGCATGATAGAACTTGCCAAACGTGAGCATTTCTATCAACAAGAATACTGTGGTTGTGCCCATTCCCTACGTGAAATCAACCAAAAGCGTAAAGAACAAGGGCGCGAAATGATTCAAATCGGAGAAAAATACTACGGCCTCTCTTAATGGTTAATTGTTAATTGTTAATGGTTAATTGTTAAAGCAAAATTCGACGACACAACCTGTCAGAACGGGGTGTGATTAAAACTGCATGGCTAGGAACCCCAGGTTCCACCTGGGGCTATTCACATTTTCAGGCTAAAATTTCGCTCCGCGAAATTTTAGCCTGAAAACCCCTTCGGGGTTGTGCGTTTTAAGTTTTTATTTTTAAAATAAAAAAGCCATGTACTTTTAATCACACCCGTCAGAACGAGAGGGTTTAAACCCGTAATCATTTTAGAATTAACGCTTATGGGCCCGCGCTATAAGCCACTTATTGACTTTATACTGTCCACCATTTCACGCAAAAGTTGCGCGCAACTTTTCACGCTAAAGTTTCGCGAAGCGAAACTTTAGCGTGAAAGCGTGAAATACAATTTGCCCTTTTGCTTTTTGGAAAAATCGAAGGGGTTAGTCACCACCACCTGACTTGAGCTGTAAGACAACTGCTTTAGCTGTTGGCTGTGTCTTTAAAGTCTAATTATTAATTATTAACGATTAACCATTAACCATTAATTGAATACCACGGGCAATCGAACTAAAAAATCAACGGGCGCATTCCCAAAAAAAGGGTCAATTGGGCCTTCGCGAAAATAAATTTGGAACGAAAACGCCTTCGCGAAAATAAATTTGGAACGAAAATAAAGTAAGTACAACTGCCCTTTTTTTAGAAATGCGCCCAAAATCAACTACAGAGATATTAACCCATGAATACAACAACTCATCAGTTCAATGCTTTTTTTGAACAAGCGACAAGCGCACTACCCAAAAGCCTATTAAGTCTACATCAAGACTTAGAAAAAAATTTACGGGTAGCTTTAGATGCCACGCTACGCAAAATGAATTTAGTCACACGGGAAGAATTTGAAGTACAAAGCGCCGTACTAGAACACACTCGTGCCCGTTTAGAAGCATTAGAAGCCAAAATAACCGCCCTAGAAGCGGCCACGCAACAACCCAGTTCACCCCTTCAACCCAACCAAAGCGAGTAATCCCCTGTCTTCTCTAGCCATAGTTCACAGCCGCGCTCAAGTAGGCATTCAAGCCATACCCGTCACAATTGAAGTCCATTTGACGGGTAGCAAATACAAATTAGTGATTGTCGGTTTACCAGAAGCGGCCGTCAAAGAAAGCCAAGAGCGTGTTCGCAGCGCACTGCTCAACACCCAATTTATTTTTCCGCAGCAGTGGATCACCATTAACCTTGCGCCCGCCGACTTACCCAAAGAAGGTGGACGCTTTGATCTCGCTATTGCCTTAGGCATACTGGCCGCATCAAGGCAAATACCCGCCGACAGCTTATGGCAATATGAATTTATAGGCGAATTAGCCTTAAATGGCGAATTGCGTACCGTGCGCGGCGTATTGCCCATGGCCTTAGAAGCCCGTAACGCCAGACGGCAATTGATTGTACCGTTTGAAAATGCCCCAGAAGCCAGCCTAGTAAGTGGTGTATCCATCTTACCCGTCAAACACCTTTCTGACATTTGCGCCCATTTACAAAATATCACCCCCATTACCCCCTACTGCACGAATGACCGGCCCGATCCCGCCACCACGATTACCCACATAGCCGATTTAAGCGAAGTACGCGGCCAACACCTAGCCAAACGCGCCATAGAAGTTACTGCAGCAGGTGGACACAACTTACTCATGCTAGGGCCACCCTGATCAGGTAAAACCATGTTAGCCAGTCGGCTTCCCGGCATTTTACCCCCCATGATGGAAAACGAAGCCTTAGAAACCGCCACGATTGCATCAATCACCTTAGGGGGTTTTGATAGCAGCGTATGGGGCATTCGCCCCTTTCGCGCCCCACACCATACCGCATCAGGCGTAGCCTTAGTCGGCGGTGGCAGCCATCCGCGCCCTGGGGAAATCTCACTCGCACACAACGGTATATTATTCTTAGACGAACTCCCTGAATTTGACAAACGCGTTTTAGAAGTCTTACGCGAACCGCTAGAATCAGGGCATATCACGATATCGCGTGCTGCCCACCAAGCCGAATTTCCAGCGAATTTCCAACTCATTGCCGCCATGAACCCCTGCCCCTGTGGCTACCTGGGAGACTACAACAACCGTTGTCAATGTAATCCACAACAAATCAGTCGGTATCGAAGCAGAATCTCAGGCCCCCTACTAGACAGAATAGACTTACATATAGAAGTACCCAACCAACCCCGTTCAGAACTACGTCAAGACAGCGCCAGAGAAACCAGTGCCGAAGTACGCGCTCGCGTCATAGCGGCCAGAGAACGACAATTAGAACGCAGCGGCAAATCAAACCGCCTATTAAGCAACACAGAGATCGAAAATCATTGTCGTTTAACAGAAGCAGATGAACGTTTATTAGATATCGCGATAGAACAGCTGGGTTTATCCGCACGCGCATGGTATCGCATATTAAAAGTCGCCCGCACCATTGCAGACTTATCAGGCATTGACGATATCCAAACCTCGCATTTAACAGAAGCCATTACCTACCGACGCTTAGAAAGGAAAACGGTTTAAAAATGGGGAAAACTCCAAACCTAACAGGTTTTATTCCCTCTTCCAAACCCACCTACCAAACCTGACAGGTTTTTAAAACCTGTCAGGTTTTAACAAGAACAAAATCTTTTTTAAAATTTTGTACTTCAGTCAACTACAAGCAAAATAAATTTTGCACTCCAACTTCAAGCAAAATAAATTTTGCACTCCAACTTCAAGCAAAATAAATTTTGCGCTCCAACTTCAAGCAAAATAAATTTTGCACTCCAACTTCAAGCAAAATAAATTTTGCACTCCAACTTCAAGCAAAATAAATTTTGCACTCCAACTTCAAGCAAAATAAATTATCCTTTCCAAGATATATTGACGTTCAATATTTATCTTGAGTAACTGATAACGGATATCTGATAACTGTTTTGCTTAGTCAATAATGTAACGTTTTTATAATAATCTTAGAGTAAACCATTTCGCTATCCTTGGGAAAGATGAGATTGTCAAATGACTAAAATCGCAAAGTTTGTTCCAATCTTGATTGCTGAAGAGATATAAAGCAACATTTCATGTGAGCTGTTTTATGACGTGATATGTTATTGATTTTCTGATTTAATGCGCCTCTGGTAAAAAATGACATCAAACCCTTTTTTTTGCAAAATGGGAATAAAAGGGAGAGGGATGAAAGGATTTATTTTCCTTTAAATGTTTGGGCACTGGGGTTTCACTTAAGAAGTTTTGCGCGCAAAACTTCTTAAGTGAAACATTGAATGGGATTGATTTAAATCAATTTTTACGCAAAATTTATATATAAAAAATAGGGGCAACCACAAGGGATTGCCCCTACAAAATTTTCAATGATCTCGACAAATAGGGGCAACCACAAGGGATTGCCCCTACAAAATTTTCAATGATCTCGACAAATAGGGGCAACCACAAGGGATTGCCCCTACAAAAAATGGGTATGTAGGGGCAATCCCTTGTGGTTGCCCTTGTGTGAAGATAATCATTGTAAAATCAAAGGCTTGAATTAAATTAGGCAACAAAAGAGATCAATCGCTTTTTTCTGACCTAGACAGAATCGTAAATTTATCAATAATGCACACAACTTTAAAATCATAAAAAGTAAACATTATGCCCAAAAAAGGTGTGTCTTTAACTCCAGAAGCTTCTCAAAAAATTAAGAACTATTTAAAACAGAATAACCTGAGTCAAGAGGAATTTGCAGAAGACGTTTTAAAGGTGAGCCCTAAAACGTTTCGTAATTGGCTTAGTGGTAAGCATTCTGTCGATTTTGAAGCTTTGAATATCATCATAGAGAAATTAGGAATTGGTGTAAATGATTTGCTCGGTGATGTTGACAAATATAATTGCACCACTGGAGTCGTATCAACGATTCGTGAAATCTATCAAAATAATGTTGCCGTATATGTTGAGAAGTCATACCGTAAAATATTTGATTTGTTTCGTAACCATATCACATTTTTAAAATATCCTAAAGATGGGTATTTTAAAACTTTTAAGCATGATATCCAAAAGGGTCAAAATTATTATTTTGAATTTCAGATTAAACTAATGGAGGAAATAGAAGAAGCGAAATTTGTCGTTAGTTTTACGGTTAATAATCAAATTAGGATCAATTATGGTGAAGTTCGTCTTGAGCATGACAAGGTTGATATTATCCAGTATTTTCAACCACCTGATTATAGTGTGAAGAGGGCCGGTAAAAATACTATTCGAGTAGCGACTTGGTTTGATGAACTCCCTCATACATTTGTGATAAACAGTCAAATCCCTTTTGAGATTGAAGAAAAAGGCAAAATATCAGAATACGAGTTGAACCAAGCGAATGATATTGCGGTATTTTGGAAACATTTTTTTTTTCATTAACTTTTTCTTTCCAAATTTATTTTGCGACGTATACTCGGCGCGGGGATAAATTTAACTTTTGGCAACCCCAGGTTGCCACCTGGGGCTATGATCTCGCTACGCTCGGCAACGAAGTTTCACATTCAACCCCGAAGGGGTTGTGCAAATAAACAATAATCTGAAGTGTCAATCATGAATTCACTTTTAAGAACAACTATTTTAACCACACTAATCTCAGTAGCATTACTCGCTTTGCCACTAACCTCCAGGGCTGCAACGATTCAGGGAGTCACATTTATAGATGGGAACAATAATGGGCTCAAGGATCAGGGGGAACCGTCGCTCACAGCAACCCTCTTTCTGAGAGACAACGATAGGGCTGATAAAGGTGAAGACGGATTTTATAGCACCGAAACCGATGCAAATGGCAATTACTCATTTCTAATTCCTAATACTGGCCGTTTTACTCTGTGGAGCAGTATGCCTTGGGAATGGGTACAAACCACGCCCATAAGAGGTGAAGGCATCGCATTCTATGATCTGACTATCACCAATATTGATCAAATACTGACAATTGATTTTGGTTTTATCGATCCCAGTACGAGCGATATCCCCATAGAAGATATCACCACGCAAGATGAACCTATATTAATTGTTCCTGATATTGAGAGCATAGCGGAGGATGTGATCACACCACGAACAGATGAGGATGCCAATGCTGATCTCACCTTCGTTATTGATGAAACCAGCACGATGGCTGGCGAAAACCTCATGATTGCCAATGCACTGGAAGAATTCCTAGTCACTCATCTTGACGCGACACTCACTATTGAGTTAATCACATTCCAAGATGATGTCACCTCCCGTATTGTCACCCAAAACAGGGGAGAAATCATTGGTCAGCTTCGTAGCCTCCAACCCGCTTATGGCGGCGATTGCCCCAACGCCTCCGTCACCGCTTTAGAAAAAGCTTTGCCTTACCTCAATCAAAACGGTCAAATCGTTTTAGCAACAGCGGCATCGCCGCATAATATAGATACAAGCCATATCATTGCCCAATCACAGAAAAAAGCGATAAAAATCAATGTGTTATTAACAGGCACTTGTGACGACTTGGCGGATGAAAAAGCACGCTATAAAAACATCGCAGACGCAACAGGCGGCACCTTTCAATGGTTGCCCAGAGGAATTACCTCAGCTGAAGAAAGTGAAGCAGTGATCTCAACCGTTGTTATAGACGCAATCATTTCGTTTCTTTCTAACGATAAGACAGAGAGTCTTTCCGCCACATGTCTTTGGATGCAAAACAAAGCGATGGCTATTCACCCCGATACGCTTATGCTATATGCCACCGCCAGTGACGATAGCCTTTATTCTAACCTTTACAAACAGAATGATCTTGAATGGATTTTGGTAGGCAACACAGGCTTTAAAGAAATCACCAGCTTATCCTTTGATAAGAAAGGTATGTTATGGGGCTGGGCGAAAAACGCAGGATTAGTTCAACTGGATATCGAAAAGGCTAGTACCACTATGATACTTCCTTTGAGTGTTGAACTTAAAGACATGAGCTTTAATTTAACGGGCGCTATATTATATGGATTAGTGGGCACTGATTTATGGCGTTATGAACCAGCCACCCGCGCCGTTACCAAACTATGTGACAACTTGCCGATAGAAAGCGAAATCGTCGAAGTCTTGCCAGAAACCGGGGAAAACTTGATAGGGCTTGGAATACATAAGAATGATGGATTGTCGCTACACGCCTTTGATATCAATACTTGCCATTATGATGCTGAGGAATTAGCGGCAATATGTCATTTCTAAAAAAACTTGAAGGCCCGATTTTCGTTCCAAATTTTTAGTTTACGTTCCAAATTTATTTTGCGGGTTTTTTACGTTCCAAATTTATTTTGCAGGTTTTTTACGTTCCAAATTTATTTTGCTGGTTTTCGGAGTGCAAAATTTATTTTTCGGGTTTTTGGACTGCATGTTATAGCGTTTCCCGATTGCATGAAGTACAAAAGCCAATTCAATAAAAATCTTAAAACGCTAAGGGCGCATTCCCAAAAAAAGGGTTTTACGCAAAAGTTTTTGCGCGCAAAAACTGGGGCAAAAAACATTATCAATCTGCACAAAAGCAAAATGAATTTTGCACTCCAAGGCGGCCGCAAAATGAATTTTGCACTCCAAGCCGGCCGCAAAATGAATTTGGAACGAAAAAAAAGCCGCAAAATTTTGCGAAATGACCCTTTTTTTGGGAATGCGCCCAAACGCTAAGGCCCCTTGGGTGCCTTCTGTGAATAAGCATTAGTTATACTTTTATTACAAAAAATATAAATCAAAAAATGTAATTAACCCAATCGGGAAACGCTATAATTGCACTCCAAGGGCCGCAGCTTAAAGCCACCAGCACAACACGCTTTGAAGATGTTGACTATATCGATATATTCGGTCCTGAAAACGCGATTATTGATTTGAGCGAACTCAGTGAAGGCGCAATGAATCCTGAAGGGGCGATTACCATCAAAGTGGGTAAAGGGGGTATAGTGGAATTACCACCTGCTAGCAGGGGTAAAGTCTTTAAAACGCCCAAGATTGAAGTTTTCGCAGACAAAATCCGCCAGGATGGAAAAACCCTAACACCCGAAGAAGCCGAAGTGGCTTTACTCGCCATCTCAGAAGCAACGGATATCGCAATTGCGCCCAGCAAGCCGACTTATGCGGCGGGTTTTTCATATAAGGATCACGTTGTCGATGAACCCAATACTATCGTGCCAGTTAAGTTGACCTTACTCAACGTCGCGCCTGAAGATGATGTTTACACCATCACAGTGACAGATACGGCAGGATGGGAAATGGACGGATTACCTGAAACGGTTACTGTTAAAAGCCAACGGCGCAGTGACTTAGAAATGAATGTCACCTTGCCAGCCACTCGCGGCGAAGAGACTATCATCACCATCACGGCCCAATCGCAAAGCGATCCTGAAATGGAAATCGAGGCAGAAATTCGCCTCGGCGTGATAGAAGAAGAACTCATTACACCGCGCACCGATGACGATGAGAAGGCTGATCTCACCATTGTGATTGAAAACACGGATATCATGGCAGGGGACATTCTCACCGTTTCTAACATACTGGAAGAATTCCTTGCTGCGAACCTTGACGAAAAAGAAACGCTCACAGTTGAGTTAATCACCTTCAAAGACGAAGTGAAGTCCCGCATTGTCACGACAGACATAAGAGAAGTGATTGGGCGTATTCGTAGTTTGAGAACTTCTGATGGCGGTGATTGCCCTAATGCATCCGTTGCGGCATTAGAATCTGCCTTATCCCATATCAGTCCTAACGGTCAAGTTTTCCTCGTCACCGCCTCTCCTCCCCATAAAGCGGCCGCAACCGCGATTGCACAAGCCAACCAACAAGAGATCAAAGCACATGTCATCTTGACGGGAACTTGTGGCAATGAAGAAGCGGATAAAGCCCTTTATAAAAACATCGCGGATGAAACAGGCGGCACCTTCCAATGGTTGCCCAAAGGTGAAACACCCACAGTGGAAATTGAAGAGGTGATATCAACCGCTCTCAATGAAGGCATCACGGAAGTTGTTGAAATGGTTAGTGAAAGAGAGGATGAAACTGAAAAGAAAATCACTCCTGCTGCTTGTCTGCTCTATGGGGTACAAGACGAAGGACTCAATAACAGCCTCTTCTTTGCCATTGATTTAGAGACAAACGAAGTCACACAACTGGGCGAAATGTATGCCGGCTATGACATTGAAGCGATGGCGATTCATCCTGAAACCAACATCATCTATGTCGCCTCAGGTAACAATACCAGTCACGGACATCCTAAAGGGCATCTCTACAAGCTGGATGCCAAAACGGGTGAGTTGATCTCTATCGGCGCGACAGGCTTTAAAGAAATAGGTGGATTAGCCTTTGATTCAGAAGGTGTATTATGGGCTTGGGCTAAAGGAGATGGACTTGCCCAGTTAGATATCGAAACGGCTCAAGGCACTTTGATTCTCTCCTCAGAAGCCCTGTTGGAAGACTTAACTTCGAGTCGAGATGGAAAACGCCTATATGGTAGTCTTCAAGTAGAACTTTGGAGTTATGAGCCAGACACAGATACCCTCGCTCTTGAGTGTTCAAACTTGGGCTTAGAAACCGAAGCGGTTGAAATGTTGTTGGATGGCAAACTGCTACTTGGCAGACACCAAGATCAAACGCTCCGACTACATGCATTTGATATTCCGACTTGTACGATGGTAGAGAGCCGGAATATTCCTATACCCTATAATGATCCAGAAGGACTGGCATTGCCTCATGCGGCGTGTATGCGCTAATGTAAAAGCGAGTACAGCGAATGACGTGGATAAACGAATAAACATAATAAAATCAATATTTTAGTCAATTATTTTAGTCGATTATTCACCTTATTCGCTTCGCTGAGCGCAAAGGGCAACCACAAGGGATTGCCCCTACAGAGCATTGCGTAGGGGCAATCCCTTGTGGTTGCCCTATTTCAAAATACCTGAAAATTTATGCTTCAGTACTTACAACGGATTTACGGAATAAACGGATTGAATAATATAATGAAGATTATAACCCCAAAATATTAATATTCCTTAATAACTGATGTTACGCATTCAACTTCTGTGTCTATTCAAACACTTAAAAATCTATCTGAATTAACGCGCTGTAGAGACGCGATGCCTCGCGTCTCAATGCCAGAAACGCTTCGCGATGAGACGCGAGGCATCGCGTCTCTACTGGCACAGAACAAATCTGGCATTGATTTGCATTGCGAAGCCGACTGGCAGATTAACTTTTGAGCCTGTTTTTTATCAAAAAAAGAATCTGGGTGCGTAACATCAGTTAATAAATCCTTTTATTCCGTAAATCCGTTGTACTAAGAGGTGCTCTGAAGATTTACACCCTCCTGCACTAGATTCAAACAACAAAATCCTTTAACCCGCTTTTTTTTAAGGAGACAACTTATGACTCGTCTGTTTCATAAGCGAAGGGGAGATTTCATCAACCCGATTTCGCTAATAGGGCTATTGCTACTCAGTTGTTTCACCGTAGCCCAGGCAACCACTATTCAAGGCTCTGTATTTTTAGACGCGAACAACAATGCAGTCTGGGATACAGGAGAACTGGTACGTCCCAATGCTATCGTCTATATTGTGGACGAGGCCTTATACAATGCTGGTCAAGGTGGCTATTTTACAGCCCAGACTGACGCTAATGGTAATTATTGGTCATTCGGCCATAACACAGGTACTTTCAAGATATGGATTGACATTCCAGCGGGCATGAAACAAACCACGCCAGTTCGAGGAGAAGGACAACTTGTCTATCACTGGGTAACGTTAACAAATCCTGAGCAAACTATGACGGTAGATTTTGGACTCCTTGGTGATCAGGGTGGAATGACTATCAATCCAGACGACAGTGTCACGTTCAAAGACAGTGAATTGACGATGCGGATTAGCCCTGAGAAAATGGCGACAAGCTCTACTCAGATGAAAGTCACTCAAAAAGGTGATAAGTACGAAGGGACTAATAGTACCTCCAACATCTTAGTCCAACCCAATAACACAAAATCGGGATTGCGTAATGGGCAAGAGAGTTTGACTATCGTGACGGGTAAAAACCTCAGTGACACGGGTGAAGCGTCTTCTATGGAAGTCACCTCTAACCGTGATGGGAGTTACACGCTCAAAAGTGCTGAGTTTCCGACGATGGTGACAACGTTTGGAGCGGATAATAGTTACACAGTGACGGATACAAATGAGCCAGGCATGGCGTTTACCGTGAACCCCGATGGGAGTTCCACTGTCACGGATGAAGCCTTTTCGGGTATGGTAGCCCGTCTCAACAGCCAAGGTGATACCCTTGTCACGGATGAAGCCTTTCCGGGCATGGTTGCCACGGTGAATGGCGATGGGAGTTACATCGTCAGGGATAAAGCACTGCCCGGCTTAGAGACTCTCGTTCACCCTGATGGAAGCTATACCTTTATTGATGCTGAAGATCCAACAATAGAAGTCACGCTTGATACCGACGGTAACTATACGGTTATCGATACCGATTCTCCAGAAATCGTGTTAACCGTTTTTGAAGATGGCAGCTATATGCTGACAGACAATGAGAACGGTTCTTGTTTAGCGGTAGATTCTTCCAGAACACGATGGTCTCCATTTCGTTTTTTAAAAAAAGTCTGGAGAGGCTTCAAGAGAATCGTCGGCAAAATCACTGGTTTTGTGGCTAAGGTTGCCCGTTTTGTCGGTAAAGTCGCCAAATTTGTGGCTAAGGTAGCGCCTTATGTGACTAAAGTAGCGCAAGGTGTTGCAGCCGTGGCGAGATTTTTAGTGCCCTTTATGCCCTTTGCCTGTAAATTCCTATGTACTATCGCAGCTTTCGCAGACGGCGTAGCCGCTTTTTCGGAAAAAGTCGCTGTATTTGCCAATAAAGTCGCGAATATTGCGGGTAAAGTGGAAAACGGCGCAACTGCCGTTGCGGTTTGGGCAAATAAAGGTAATGAACAACGCCGCGCTAAACGGAAAGGAGAGACAATTCGTCGTCCGACTGCTGCAATGCCAGCAAATTGCGAAACACCCCCTTTTGTTCTTCTTGACTATTCAACGGCTTCTGTCTCAGGAGGAAATGTGCGTTTAGAATGGGGAACCCTGGTTGAAGTCAAAAATACAGGCTTTAACCTGTGGCGAGCCATGAAAAATGAGGTAGGCGAGTTGATTAATCTGACTCAACTCAATGAATCGCTGATTCCAACCAAAGGCAATACTCAAGAGAGTGCATCTTATAGCTTTGAGGATAACAGTGCCGCCCCCAGTGTCAGCTATTATTACATGATAGAAGACATTGATACGAATGGTGAAAGAGGCCGACATGAGGAGATAAGGGTAGAAATCAAGCCCCTATCGATATCCCCTGCTGCTTGTCACCTGCTCTATGGTGTACAAGATCAAGGGCTCAACGATAGCATTTTCTTTACAATCAATCCTGACACAGGAGACATCAAACCACTTGGCGACAAGTGCAAAGGGTGCGATATTGAAGCGATGGATATTCACCCAGAAACTCAGATAATCTATGTAGCCTCTGGTAACGACAGCTTTGGACATCCAAAAGGGCATCTTTACAAACTGGATGGTCAAACTGGTGAAGTGATATCAGTGGGCAGTACCCGCTTTAAGGAAATCGGCGGTTTAGCCTTTGATTTAGAAGGCGTTTTATGGGCTTGGGCAAAAGACGCAGGGCTGATTCAACTCGATACGGACACAGGTGAAGGAACATTGGTATTTGACTCTGGGGCCAAATTAGCCGATTTGACTTGGAATCTTTCCAGTGAAGTGTTATATGGCTCTGTAGGGAAAGAACTGTGGCGTTATGATCCTGCGGATAATCTTGCCAGCCAAGTTTGTGATAATTTGCCTCTGAAAACGGAAGCATTAGAAGTCTTGCCAACCTCTATTTTGCCAGAAGACTTTTTACTGCTAGGCTCCCATAAAAATCAGGCCATGAGGTTACATGCCTTCGACGTGAATCGTTGTCAAATAGTGGCAAACAAGGATATTGCCATGCCTTATGATGATCCCGAAGGATTGGCTATGCCATTAGCAGCGTGTATGCCTTGAGTACCTCTGCATAAATTTAGCGCGTAGAGACGCGAGGCATCGCGTCTCTACCTCGCGTCTCTACCTCGCGCCTCTACCTCGCGTCTCTACCTCGCGCCTCTACCTCGCGTCTCTACTCATTTCTAAAATCCCTTCATTAGCTTGTTGCTCTAGTCAAAACATACAATCCTTGTTGTTATTATTGATTGTTGCGTACCTCTACCCAGCCTACGCTAAACCACAAAATGAACATGAACCTCCTAAATATTTTATGAGATATTCACGCCCTAGAAGAAGAACTGTTAAATGTTGAACGAACTTCTGGTGTTTGTTCTGAAACATGCTAAGTACTGAACCATAAATTTTCAGGTATTTTAATTAAAAGAAACAACCAAGAAGAGGGGCAACCACAAGGGATTGCCCCTACGGGCGGTTCGTAGGGGCAATCCCTTGCTCAAGCCCCTTGC
>QNEL01000071.1 GCA_003645185.1 Candidatus Parabeggiatoa sp. nov. 3 | reverse complement strand
TCATGTAGGGTGGGTAACGTGTTTTTGTTGCCCACCATCAGATCATGTAGGGTGGGTAACGTGTTTTTGTTGCCCACCATCAGATCATGTAGGGTGGGTAACGTGTTTTTGTTGCCCACCTTAAAATAATTAGGAAACAAACGAATTATGAAAATGAAATTCCCCCCATTAACGATTCACAACCCGATAGTACTGGTACTACTCTGGTTCCTTTGGATATCGGCCCTCCCAGCCGCAGACTTAATCTTTACCCCAGCCGCGCCCAGCGTAGAAGCGGGTAAACAAATCGCGATAGCCGTTTCCGGTGCAAGAGGGCAAATCACTTGGAACCCCTCAAAAGGACAAGTTCAAGGTATCGGTACTCAAGTCACTTATATTGCCCCAGATCAGCCCGGCTTAGATGTCGTAACCGTGTTTGATAACGACGGCAATGTCGGCACACTCAAGATCACCATCACGGCCACCCAAACGATCACCTCATTGGAAAATGCCAACTGGGAAGTCTTTACCAATCGAAGTCATATTCAAGCGGTAGCGATATCAGAAGGCGGACAAACTCTCTTAGTTGGCACAACCGGTGGACTTGAACAACGCGATGCACAAACCGGAGAACTCAAGAAAGTCTTAACCAATTTGGACGGCTTACCCAATAACTCTGTCCGCGCATTCGTCATTGACAAAAACGAAGGCCTTTGGATAGGCACCGCCGGCGGTTTAGCCCATATCAACGCCAACGCCACTTTAAAAGTCTTTAATCAAGACAACACCATTTTGCCCAGCAATAACGTCAGCGCCCTGCTCGAAGACGGCCAAGGCGGCATATGGGTAGGCACCGAAAACGGATTAGCCCACCGTCATGAAGACGGCCGCTGGGAAGTCTTTAATCAAGACAATTCACAACTGCCAAACAACGGCATCAACGCCCTAATCACAGACGGCCAAGGCGGCCTCTGGATAGGCACAGGCGACTTTCTTGGCGGTGGTTTAGCTCACCTGAGCGCCTCCCATACTTGGACAGTCTTTGAACGAGACAATTCCAAATTACCCGATCATGGCATCATTTCCCTGCTTCAAGACGGTGCCGGTGGCATCTGGATAGGCACTTGGTATGGCGGCCTCGCCCATATGAAAGCCGACGGCGACTGGGATATCTTCAATAAAAGCAACTCACCCCTACCCGATAACTGGATCGTCTCCCTATTCCTAGATGGCAATGGCGGCATATGGATAGGCACCTCAGAAGGCGGCCTCGCCCACCTCAAAGCAGACGGCACTTGGGAAATCTTAAATAAAGACAACTCCCCCATTCCCGCCAATCGAATCAATGCCATTATCGCAGATAGCCACGGCGGCATCTGGATAGGCACAGGCAGCTTTCCCAGTGGCGGCGGCCTACTCCACTTCCAAGCAGACGGAGCGTTGAATCTCTTTAACCAAGAAGCATCAGGATTGCCACACAATGAAGTCACAGCCGTGATCAAAGACAGCCATGGTGGCGTTTGGGTAGGCACATCTGAAAACGGCCTCGCCCACTTTCAAGCCGACGGAGCCTGGCAAATCTTCAACACCAACAACTCCCAACTCCCCGCCAATCGGATCAACACCCTACTCGCAGACAACAACGGCGGCATCTGGATAGGCACATCAGACGGCGGCCTCGTTCACTATCAAGCAAACGACAGCTGGGAAATCTTCACCCCCGACAACTCCGAACTCCCCGATACTTACGTCAATGCCATCATCGACGACAGCCTCGGCGGCATATGGGTAGGGACAGATAGCGGCCTCATACAACGTCGTGCCGACGGCACCTGGGCCCTATTCAACCCCGACAACTTCGACATGCTCTACAACAGCGTTTACGCCATCGCCACCGACGGCTACGGCGGCATCTGGATAGCCTGGGAAGGCATCACCCACCTCAACGCCGACGGCTCCTGGAAATCATTCAACAAAGACAACTCCAATCTACCAGACAATGATGTCATATCCCTACTCAGAGATGATCGAGGCGGCCTATGGATAGGCACCTACGAAGGCGGATTAGTCCATAAAGATGCCAGCGACAACTGGGAAATATTCAACCAAGACAACTCCAAACTCCCCGCCAATCGGATCAACACCCTAACCAAAGACAACAGTGGCGGCCTCTGGGTAGGCACCGAAAACGGCCTAGCCCACTTTCATGCCAACGGCAGCTGGGACATCTTCAAAACCAACAATTCCGGCTTACCCAGCAACTGGATCAACAGCCTTCATGGAGACAACTACGGTGGAGTCTGGATCGGAGCCGGTTTAAGCGGCCTAGCCCACCTCACCTTCGGGCAAAAATCAACCCTCTGTACCCAAGTCAACGCCACCGACTGCGAAGCCCTGATCACAGGCAAACGCGCCGCCATACTCGTCCACCCCCGTGGCCAAGGACAAGGTTACAACCAAGCCGTCTCCATAGAATTTATGGCCAGCCACGCCTACCGCACCCTACAAAGTCGCGGCTATGAAAATGACGAAATCTACTTCCTCTCATACAAACCAGACGTAGACACCAATGGAGACGGATTCGTAGATCGCAACGTCGTTGACGGCCCCATCACCGCCTTTGATCTCTCAGAAGGCAAACCCCCCCGCGACTTAACCAATGCAGATGTACAACAAGCCTTTGATTGGGCTAAAGAAAAAGGCAAACTAGAGCAACCCCTAATCGTCATTTTTGTAGACCATGCCCTCACCGGCAAACTACGCCTCGACCCCTTTAGCGAAGTGCTTACCGCCCAAGACTTAGGCCGCCTACTTGACGACTACCAAAACGTCACCCAAAACCCAACCATCGTCATTCTCGAAGCCTGCCACACCGGCAGCTTAATCGGACGAGGACTGGCCGGCCCCAACCGCGTCGTGATCACCAGCACAGGCGAAAACCAAGCTTACTACGACAACCTAGGCTCCTTCTCCTTCAGCAAATTCTACTTCGACAACCTACGTCGCGGCGAAAACTTCTTTGACGCCTTCCAAACCGTCAAAGACAAACTCTCCCGCTACGGCCACCCCTTTAACAAACAAATACCGCAACTTGATGACGACGGCGACGGGCAAGCCAACGGCAGTCGCGACGGCCGTCTAGCCAGAAAAGCCTGTCTCAACGGTTGCTTTGGAGCCTTATCTGGAGAAATCACCTTAGAAGCTGAAACAGCATCCAGTAACGTCACCCCCGGCCAAACCTTCCCCCTCAGCGTCCGCGCCGGCATTACAGAAGGCAGGATCAAGCGCGTATGGGCCCTAGTGCTAACCCCCGAAGCATCGAAACAACGTAATGAAGAAGGCTTCTCCTTAATACCCACTCCAATCGTCAACCTTCAACCCGGCAGTGATAGCAGCCGTTGGCAAGGCACATTCAACGGATTCCAGTACAAAGGGCAATACGTCGTCACCTTCATGGCCGAAGACAACGAAGGGTTTATCACCTCATCCTCACCAATCGTCCTCACCCTACCCAACGGCCCCGAAGTCCCCGCAACCCTAGGCCAACCCCCGATAGCCAACCAAACGGCCTATCACAATGACGACACCTTACGTGTCACCTTACCGGCCTTACCAGAAGGGCAAGTGCAATATGTAGCCGTAGGCCTACCAGACGGCACCATTTTCGTACTCGCCAAACAAAATGGTTTTGAACCCTTCAAAGGCGACAACCTCCCAGCTTGGCAAGGCAGCGAAATCGCAATAAAAGTCCCCATCAACGCCGAACTGCCCAGAGGGCAATACACACTCTATCTATTGCGCGTACCCCAAGGCATTGAACCGCTAAACAACAGAGAACTCTGGAAACTAGGCAACATTCAATTCACGGTTGAATAATTGTAAAGTGAATGTAGGGTGGGTAACGTGTTTTTGTTGCCCACCTTTGATGCAAAATAAATTTGGACGAAAATATGCCCTTTAATATTTATTGGCGTTCAAGATTTATCTTGATTGGAGTTCAAGATTTATCTTGATTGATCGAATTGAGAAAATTGAAAAATATGAGAAAACCAACGCATCCTGGCGAGGTATTACAAAAAGATGTGATAGAACCTCTGGGCATGACAACCACAGAAGTGGCAAAACGTTTAGGAGTCAGTCAAAACACATTATCAACATTATTGAAGACTCACTCTTCAGTCAGTCCAGAAATGGCCATTCGGATCGGTAAAGCAACCCGAACCACGTCAGAAAGTTGGCTCTATATGCAAGCGAAATATGATTTATGGATAGCCACCCAAAAATCCTTTGAAGTCGAAGAATTAATACCGGCTGACTGAAACCCCGAAATCGTAATCCCTTATTATTTAGTTAGCTCTACGTTCCAACTTTAGTTTGCTGCTCGGAGGATGGTGGGCAAGTTCGTTTCGACGCCGAGCGTCGAAACGAACTTACCCACCCTACATCTATTTATGGGCTCCCGCATCAGCAACTTGTGCATAACGATGAGACTAAAACATTATGGCTTCCGGACTTTTAAACCCCGATGAGCTTCGGTTATCAATGAAACCAATTCAAATGGATTCTCTTGAATCAGTGGTTCAGCTTCCAAATCCGATAGAAAACGATATCTGTCGTGGGATATCCACCCCCCCATGCAAATCACACCTTCTTCTGGAAAAAGGGCTGAAGCAATTCTGAGTTTGGATTCCAAAACGATTCTGACTTGGTTAGGATGATTAAGCAAAATAATCGGATTGTTGATCATAATGTGTTCCTCTTGTAAACAGTAGGAAAAACTCTTAAATAGAGACCAAAACTTTTTTATCAAGTTAAAAGTTGAAAAAAAGTTCAACAGCTACTTTTTTCCAGAACCATTTTGTCAAACAACAGAAAATTTAATACTCCAAATTTTCAGGTATTGTAAAAAAAACAGAAAGGGGGCAACTTTGTTGTTAAATACCTGTTTATTTGTGCTTCAGTACTTAGCATTTTTCGTTTGGGTTAAATACAAAAAGGGCAACCACAAGGGCTTGCCCCTACGAAGGATGTATTTAGCTTCGCTGACCTTCGGTTCATGCAATCGGGAAACGCTATACAAAGAACTGTCTTATTTCTAACAATCAATCTGATTATTGCCATAGTCTTAGTAGCGGGAGAGAGTACGCTAGAATATCTTATTGCAGGTTTATTGATAATAGAAGGTATCGGTTATCACCTGTATGTTATGAAAAAGAAATCATGAATTTTACCCTGCTTCTTTGGATGAATGTTTAAAGATATTGCCTATTTTTGGGGAGAGGGATGGTGGGCAAGCGTTTGATAGGGTATGAGCAAGGAACGAAAATCTTGATGACAGCGATCCCACCCTACTAACTACAAGGATTGGATATAAAAAAAAGGATTTAAACCACTAACTTCACGCAAAGCCGCTTCGATCTATGCATAATGACTTTTTGGCACCTTTGCGCCTTTGCGGCTTTGCGTGAGAAAATAATTTTCTATGACACTTGTGGTAACCCCTTGTGGTTGCCCTTTTCAAACGTATACGAGCAATTCGTAAATCCAAAGAGTGGGTAGCTGTATGAACACAACAAAATTAAATGCCTCTATCCTCATTATAGAACCGAATCAGGAAAGTTTAACGCAATTAACTCAGGTAATGGAACCGGTTGGGTTGGACATCACTATTGTTCACAGTGGAGAACAGGCGCTGGATGTGATAGAAAAATGGGTGCCGGAAATCATCCTATTAAATAGCCAGTTGCCAGGGATAGATGCTTTTGAAACTTGCTCTCGTTTGAAACAGCATCAAGCCACCCAGGCCGTACCCATTTTTTTTATCGTCGCGATGATAGAAAGCATTGATCATAATCAAATTTTATCTGTTGGCAGCGTGGGATATATTACCAAACCTTTTCAATGTGAAAAAGTACTGATGCAAATCCACGTCCATCTCACCCTGTTCCGCCAACAGAAAACACTTCTGCAAAAAAATGAACAACTCAGACAACAGATTAAGCGCCAGAATTCAACCCAAAACGCGCCCTCAACAGCCGAGCCAAAATCCGGTTATCAAGCAACCGCCCAACCGTGTGACATGCCCACTTTGATTGGGCAAAGTAAGCCCATTGTCAAGATTCACAGCGATATTCGTCGTTTACAAAATAGCAAAATCAGTGTGATTATTGAAGGAGAATGTGGCACAGGCAAAGAACTGGTTGCGCGTGCCATTCACAAAAATAGTCCCTATGCAAACGGCCCTTTTGTGCCCGTCAATTGCTCGGCAATCCCATCTGAATTAGCGGAATCCGAATTTTTTGGGTCTATACAGGGGGCTTTTACCGGTGCGTTGAAGGATCGTAAGGGTTATTTTGAATTAGCCCAAGGGGGCTCCATATTTCTGGATGAAATCGGTGATATGCCACTGTTATTACAGCCTAAACTCCTGCGTGTCCTAGAAGAGAGAGAAATAAGGCCAGTAGGCGGTACGCACCCCAAGCCAATCAATATTCGGGTCATCGCCGCAACGAATGCGAATTTACTGGAAATGATTCAGGCCCGTACATTTCGTCAGGATCTTTATTTTCGGTTAGCCGGTTGTCTGATCACGATTCTACCGCTACGTAGCCATAAAGAAGATATAGCATTACTGGCCAAGCATTTCTCAACCAGTTGGCCGCCAACATAGAACAAAAGGCATTAAGTCAACGCGCATTCACCGCCCTTGAAACCTATGATTTTCCCGGCAACGTGCGGGAATTAAAGTAACATCATTGAACGAGCCTTGTTCTACTGTGAAGGCAAAATGATTCAACCCGAACATCTCCATTTTATTGACATGAGACTCACCCAAAAAAGTCAACAACCCCCAGTTCTTACGCCCACTAAAGTTTTAAAATCCGTTCAGGCCGAATACTCTCTCACCACGGATGAAGAAAAAATCCTCGCGTTAGTTCAAAAACTGGGCTATATCAACAATGCGCTATGCCGACAATTACTCGGGACCAATCATAATCGGGCGAGTTATCTATTAAAAAAAATGACCGGTAACGGAGTGCTAGTGCGTGAGGGTACCAAGCGTGCCACGAGTTATCGCTTACCCCCTCTATAGATTTTATGATTATGTAGATCAACAAAAGTTTTTTAACAAAATTCGGCACCCTTCAGTCATTTTTTGGGATTGGCGAATATCTATTTCACATTTCACTTAAGAAGTTGCGCGCAACTTCTTAAGTGAAATACAGTTTTTGCGCGCAAAAACTTCTTAAGTGAAATATTGATTTAATTGTATAAATTAATGAATATCAAGTAGTTGACAGTTTGAAAGAGGATCGATTGACTTTTTTTTCAAAAATTGAAATTGGCTCTCTCAAATTTAGGCCATTATCAAAATTTAATTGACTGAATGATTTATAAGAAGAGTGGCTTAGAATCGGGCGATTCCGCTAGTTAGTCATTTTGAAATCCTAAGTTTATGAACTCATGAACATCTGAACCCATGAATTTCTAAAATGACAAACTGTTATCGAGGCAAAAATTTTTGTGCACAAAAATTTTTGCCTCGATACTACTTTGAAGGGTGCCAATTTTCGGCACCCTTCAGTCATTCGTTTCTGATTTGCAAATATCTATTTCACATTTCACTTAAGAAGTTGCCTGCAACTTCTTAAGTGAAATACAGTTTTTGCGCGCAAAAACTTCTTAAGTGAAATATTGATTTTATTATATATTTAATAAATACTAAGGTAGTTGACAGTTCTCAGACTTTCAAATTGGTTTGAACAAGCCTTTTCATTGCATCTATTAAATTTAGGCCATTATCAAAACTCAGCTTTAACTAAATAAACTGTCAACTACTTTGAAGGGTGCCGAATTTTCGTACAAACTTTAGTTTGATTTTCCGTTCAAACTTTAGTTTGATTTGTCAATCTCGCAAACTAAAGTTGGAACGTAAATCTCGCAAACTCAAATTGATGAATTTGTGATGAAAAGTTCTAATCGTAAACTGTTGAAAAATAAAGCCAATAATTTTTGAACTCAATTTGTGATGAAAATTGATGAATTTGTGATGAAAATATCTAATTGTAAACTGTTGAAAAATAAAGCCAATAATTTTTGAACTCAATTTGTGATGAAAATTGATGAATTTGTGATGAAAATGATATAATCGTAAGCTGTTGAAAAATAAAGCCAATAATTTTTGAACTCAATTTAAGATGAATTTAAGATGAATTTGCGATGATTTTTAAAAGCACCATTTTTTAACTCATTGAGATTAAAGTATTTTTAAGTTGTGGCACACACATTGCTATATATTAAGCTAAGCCCTATCGGAAAGTAAGGCTTACAATTGATAAATGAGGCTCTGATGTTAAGGTGATTTTCGATTTTTGCGCTGAATTTGCGCTGAAAATACTTAATAGTAACTCATTGAAAAATAGTTCAATAATTTTTTGTTCTCAATTGCGATGATTTTGCGCTTATTTTGCGATGAATCTGCGATGAATTTTGAGGGACTAAATTTCTCAAACTATTGAAATTAAAGTATTTTAGGTTTTAAAAACCTGTCAGGTTTGGCTGGCATTTAATTAAATTTCATAACCATTCTATTTTAGTCTTTTAAAAAACAGATAACTTGACCACTTGGAGTATAATAATTGCGAAATTCCTATGTTTTGCATAGGGTTTATTTCACTTCCTAATAACACATTGACAAGGAAAATATAATGAAGTTTGAGAGTAAAGGTTTTTGGCTGCCCGTGGGGCCAAATACGGCCAAGATACACATGGATAAACTCAGAGAGAGGATCAGAGCAAGGATAAAAGATCGTGGGAATGTAGATCCTATCCCTTTTCTCCATCCCGTGATGCAGGAGTTTCAAGACTTGATCAATACTGATGCTGTAGTGCGGATGAACTTTACAAAAATGATCGATCAGGTCCCCGGTTATTATAGCGAAAAGAATCGCAGAGGAAAATATGAGCATGGGTTTTATCTGGAAAGTATAGATGAAATGCTGCGTATGATTGACGAAATATTGGATACGGCCCCTGAATACAACGATACGGACCTAGTTGGGTTCCCTATCAATACAATATTGAACTGGACCATGGGAGTTCCAGCAGGCGCAGCAGCTTTTCGGAATGAAAGAGTCAATGCGATGTTTAAACAAATCTTCGCAGTCTGGACTGAATTTCTCAATACTGAGGACTCATTGTATGTGTTCAACTATACAAAAAATGGCTGGCGGAGTGAAGAGGCATTGGCTCAACTCCAGATGGATCAATATCTAGACGATCCCAGTGTAGACCCATGGCCATATCAATCGTGGAATGAATTCTTTATCAGAGAATTTCGGGATTCAGAACCACCTCAACGTCCAATTTGTCAGCCTGAAAGTAGTGCTGACACAGCGATTGTTGCAGCGTGCGATTCTGGAGTATACAGCATCCAGTCCAACGCAAAGCTTCAAGACTGGTTCTGGGTCAAATCGCAACCTTACTCCTTGTGGGATATGCTGGCCAATGAGGACGGAGCCAGTAGCACCCAGAACAACGATCACTATGAACAATATGTCAAGCCTTTTGATGGCGGGACTGTATTCCAAGCGTTTCTTTCGGCATTTAAGTATCATAGATGGCATAGCCCAGTTTCTGGGACGATCCTAAAAGTGTATGTTAAGGACGGCACCTATTATTCCGCAACACAAGCAGAAGGACTGGATCAAGCTAGCCCAGATCTGTCGCAGGGCTATATAGCTCATACTGCGACAAGAGCCATGATCTTTATTGAAGCAGACGACTCTAGAATCGGATTGATGTGCGTTATACCCATTGGGATGGCTGAGGTATCCTCCTGCATCATCAAAAACAAAGAGGGTAATGATATCATCCCCGGAGACAGAATAGAGAAGGGAGAACAGTTGGGCTATTTTCAGTTTGGTGGTTCAACCCACTGCCTAGTTTTCCAAAAAGGTGTTATCGACAAATTCACAAATGAGCTAGGAGAAGAGATACAGGAAGGCGACGAGCTAGAGATGGGGCAGTGCATCGCTCTTGTATCTGATTAACTATAGGAGTTCAGATAAATATTTTGGCCCAAACCTGACAGGTTTTGAAAACCTGTCAGGTTTTTATCGCTCGACATTTTTCTGAAAGCCTATAAGACACCTGAGTTTAACTGACAACACAGACTTGATGGAAATTGCTATAGCTCGATGAGCGGGTATTTTTAACTCTCTAAAGTTCAAGTAATAATTTTATGATATGAAATTATTACTTGAATACAGACACAACTTAAAGAGTCAAACCATGAGACATATTGCCAATAGTTATTTTGTTGCGCATCTTTTTTTTGCGGTTATTGCAGGCTTGATTTTGCCAGACAAAGATGCAAATGCCTGCACAAGTGTAATAGCGGGCAAACAGGCAACCGATCCGGAAGTTATCTTACTTGCCCGAAACGAAGATTTGGAAATAAAACAGAGCAAATACATGATGTTTAGACATCATCCTGCATATCATGGGGATGAAAAGGATAATCCCACTATCAAGGATGGGATGTGGACTTTGGGTAATGGCCTAAAAGTGCCGGTGCCGAAGAATGAATTCAGTTACAGCGCGATGCCGGATGCAAGGGGCTATGAAGAAGCGACGTATGGTGTTCGCGAGCTTTTTTATTTTGAAGAACGCGGCATTAATGAGCGCAATGTCGCCATATCCGCAACCAATTCAATGGACATGAATGAGAAAGCTAAGACGGCGGATAAAGTGGTCGCTGTGGGGATTGCAGAAGAAATAATCCCCACCCTACTCCTGCCACAGGCTGAAACTGCTCTTCATGCAGTAGAACTACTAGGGGGGTATGTTGAAAAATATGGTGCCAGTGAAGCAAATGGCATGTTAATTGGCGATCCGACAGAGGCATGGTATTTTGAGATAGGATCAGGCCATCATTGGATTGCCGTAAAAACACCAGCAGACTCCTATCTCGTAGTTGCGAACGATATGCGTGTCCATGGGGTTAATTTGGATAGTCCGGATGTTAAACACTCTGAAGGATTATTCGCATTTGTTGAGCAACATGGATTGTTAGAAAACCCGGTTCGTTGTTCTTTTAACTTTGCCAAAGCTTTTGGTGTTCTTGGTGAGCCTTATAATGTTGACAGGATATGGCTAGCCCAAAAACTCCTGACACCTTCTAAGATGCAAGAACCGCGTCAACTTCAATATCCGTTATTTCTCACCCCGGATGAAAAAATGAGTGTTCAAGATGTTATGCAGGTGTTGCGTGCTGACTATAAGGGTACTGAACTGGAGGACGACCCTGATGCTACACGACCCATTGGTTATGTTAAAACGATGGAGAGCCATATCATAACCCTGAACGATGAGATGCCTAATGAGCTACAAGGTGTTATTTGGCAAGCACTAGGTACACCTTTAGGTTCTCCCTATATGCCTCTTTATAGTGTTATGGATGATATTCCTCTTGGTTATGCGGTGGGTGGCAACCAGTATAGCCCATTTTCAGCCTATTGGGCATTCCGATCTCTATATGTACTTGATGCATCTATTTATGATGAACTCTGGAAAGAATATGAAGATCGGCGACTTGATGAGCATAAATATTTGAATAATATGCTCAAAGAAATAGACCAATCAACCCCTAGCACGGCTATAGATTTCGCAAAAAAATAGAGTACTGGTCTTGCCTGTCAAACCTTATGCATTGCAAATAAGAAGCTAAACAGCTTAGCGACAAAAATGGTTGTTAAACAAGGAGAAGAGAAGTAACCAGCGTTGTCATTACAAAACCTCCTGCGTGAGAAATGTTGGGAAGTTTTGTGATTTTAGAAGCTGTCAGTAAAAAGGTCGGCTGGCAGGTTGAGCGAAAAGGGCCTATACACACATTTTTAGTTTTTACTGGAGTAATTACTTTCATGAAAAAATACGCTGTTTTAGGTATTATAGTACTGTTAGCGGGAATTTATGCTAACACAATGGCAGCAGATACGTCTCATTCTGTAAGTGTGAATGACGCTGTTCCTGCGGAGACTTTTGTCTTTCCTGCGGAATTTGAGGAGCATCAATCCGTCTGGCTAGCATGGCCAACTAACGAAAAAGCTAATGGGCAACCCGTGGAGGAAGTTACTTTAGCGATGCTCCAAGCATTAGTGCCTCATGTGAAGGTGGATTTGATGGTTCAGGATGAATACGAACAGGACCAAGTGCAGCGTATTCTTACCTTATATAACATTCCCACCGACAATGTGCGCTTCCAACTTATTCCTCACGATGATATTTGGGTGCGGGATATGGGGCCGATTTTTCTAAAAAACAGCAATCAAAAAATGATTGTTGCTGATTTTGGTTTCAATTCGTGGGGTTGTCTGCCACAAACAGACGATTCTTCCATGAAAGAAGAACAGGTAGATCGTTTGGTAGCAAGGGATTTAGAATTTCCCGTGCTGCGTTCGTCGATTATCAGCGAAGGGGGTAATCGCGAATTTAACGGTAAAGGCACCATGATGGTAACGGAAGCAGTTGAGTTGCAGCGCAATCCCAGCTGGACCAAGGCACTGTTGGAAGCAGAGTATAAGCGCATCTTCAACGTACAGGAGATAATCTGGCTACCTGAAGGCGTAGCAGAAGATCAACTGGCATGTAAAGGTAAATTGCCCGGAGGTGAACTCTTTAGTACTTGGACGACCGGTGGACATATTGACGAGTATGCTCGCTTTGTTAAGGAAGATACGATTCTACTGCTACGAGTCACTAAACGCGAGACCATAAGAGATCCTGTTGCCAGAGTCACATACCGTAATATGAGAAGGAACCACAATATCCTCAAGGATGCCACTGATCAGGACGGCAATAACTTCAATATTATCCGCGTACCAAGTGCGGAGCCGATTTACCAGGATATGGACAAGACAGATCCAATGTTTCATGAACTTAGGCAACTGACATACGAAGACGGTACTGTTATTGGTGAAGATGATACTATCACTATTATGTTGCCTGCCAGTTATCTGAATTTCGTTATTACGAATGGTGTCGTACTAATCCCGGCATATTGGAAAGAGGGCAGAGAGGAAACGGTGCGTCAAAAAGATGAGGAATTTAAAGAGATTATGGAAGGTGTTTATCCTGATCGTGAAATTGTTCAGATTAACCCTGAAAATGTGAATATTGGCGGCGGCGGAATGCACTGCATCTCCCAGCAAATGCCTGTCAGATAGCCCACGTAACACGTAGGGTGTATAAGCGAAACGTCATACACCACTTTTCGGATTCAATGAAGGTGAGTAGTGGCTTGCACCTTATCCACCCTATGCTCCAATGCCATTTCGTCTCGGGTAGACACATAGGTTTGTCCCTACAATACCTCACGTAGACAAGGGCTGTAGGGGCGAATCTGCGTGTTCGCCCGGTTTAGAATAAGGAAATACCATGCAAAAAACGCGATATGATGCGGGAAGTCTTTTCCTCTCCCTATCAATCAACCACTCTACATGAAACGTATTGAACGTAAAGTGGTTAGACTCAACACCTGCATAAATTGAGTTTTTTAGATATCCACTTCCACTAAAAAAAGCCCCGTTTTTCCATTTTGTTATCCAGCGGTTTTAAATCCAACGCTCCCATCACAAGCAACAACGTCCCCCCCAAAAAATCCCATCCTCACCTCCCGATAATTCCCCCAAAGCAGATGATTATTTTTAAATATTGCCACAATTGACGTAACAATCTATCGACAAATAAGCGTAATCAATCACTTCATCAGAGGCCATTTTTGTTCAATCATGGTTTTGATGAATTGGGCCCCCTATTGAAAGACTAAGCTTTATCCATAAGTCGTTGTGTGTGAATGGTGAACTTTCGAGAAGGCATTCACAAACTAAAGTTGGTACGAAAACCAACAAACTAAAATTTGTGCTCCAACCAACAAAAGTTGATCGAGCTTCAAACCGAATTTTTAACAGAAATAGCTGCAAAAGGGGTAAATCTGCTTTAGCAGACTTGAGCTTTTAGACGAAGAGGGTAGGCAACAAAAACACGTTTCACGCCAAAAGTTTTATCGCGAAAACTTTTGGCGCGAACCCACCCTACACGTTTTTAGGCGAAGGCGGCATTGATTTATCCCTAGGCTTGAGCTTTTAGACAATTAATGCAAGCTATTGGCTTGCTGCCTTCAATAATTATTTGTCATCTATAGCAAGAAAATAAGTGGGCGGCACTTCATCAACCAAATAAATCCCATTGTCAGAAAGATAAAAGGGATAACCCGCTTCGTGCATGGTTTTGGCATCAATCGCGAGAATCACCAATTTACCATGTCTTTTGCCAACTTTGAGGCCGTTTGAATGTCTTTGGACAGATGAACATGGTGTCGTTTGCCTTTCATTAAGCCTTCTTGTTGAATAGACTTTAAAAAGTGTTGAGCAGTACCATGATACAGTGTATCGGGTGGCGTGATGGCATGAAAAGCTAATTCTATTTTAACTGAATGACCTTGATTAGCTTTAATCAAGGTTAAATCGTCATTAAACGAAAAGCGTTGTTTATCATTATTTTCAACAACTTGTTTTAATTCTTCCAAGCTCAAACGCAGCGATGCGTTTTTTAAAATCTCAGCAACACTGGCCCAGCCATTTTTGTTCAAGCTTAAGCCGATTGATTCTGGTTGATGTCGTAGCACGTAACTTAAAAATTTGCTGATTTTGATTTATCGATTTTTTGTCATTTTAAAGGCATACTGGCGTTCATGGGTTCAATAAATTATTTCGCTACAAAGGCGCTTTGTAAAGCGATGGTACGCAAAGTATATTAGGCCTCATTATATTAGCTAACACTAATATTTTAACCCTTTGAATATGAAATGTTTTTCAATTTAAGCCGTGCTGATATATCAGCCAAAACGACTTTTGGGAGAAGAGTTGTTTATAATACTATTGCGCGTACCCCAAGGCATTGAACCGCTAAACAACAGAGAACTCTGGAAACTAGGCGACATTCAATTTACGGTTGAATAATCTACTTCTTTCAACACAGAGTTCACAGAGAAGCACAGAGTTTCACAGAGGAAAGCTCTGTGAACGCCGTAAAGCGTTAAAAACGCAACTGATAATGAACTTGATTGGGCAAAAAACAATAACGCAAAAGACGCAAGAGACGCAAGAGGCGCAAGGATAGATTTCTCATGAAAAATAGCGTCTTTAGCGTCTTTAGCGTCTTTAGCGTCTTTAGCGTTTATTTAAGTCTCTTTGAATCAGCATAATTAAATATTGTCCATGAATCTGAGCGCCCGTTTTCCCACCATCCCTAAAGTTTGAACTCCAATTCAACCGTAAGGCTTCTGGGATTGAACTTTATGGGCCCCCGCATCAGCAACTTGTGCATAACGATGAGACTAAAACATTATGGCTTCCGGACTTTTAAACCCCGATGAGCTTCGGTTATCAATGAAACCAATTCAAATGGATTCTCTTGAATTAGTGCCTCAGCTTCCAAATCCGATAGAAAGCGATATCTTTCGTGGGATATCCACCCCCCCATGCAAATCACACCTTCTTCTGGAAAAAGGGCAGAAGCAATTCTGAGTTTGGATTCCAAAACGATTCTGACTTGGTTAGGATGATTAAGCAAAATAATCTGATTGTTGATCATAATGTGTTCCGGTGACAGTAGGAAAAAGGCTTAAATAGAGACCAAAACTTATTTATCAAGTTAAAAGTTGAAAAAACGTTCAACAGCTACTTTTTTCCAGAACCATTTTGTCAAACAACAGAAAATTTAATACTCCAAAATCAGATTATCAAAATAACCGCCAAGCCTTTTTATCAAGCAATAACAATAACTTATATCAAAGTGGGTCGTTCTACAAGGTGCTATTGCTCAAATCCGCCACATTGCAAAACGACCCCATTATCATCTTTTATAAAAATGGGTATTGACATACATGCATTCATAGAAGCAAAACCGAATCAAGAATCGTCAATCTATTATTGTTTGGCGAGTTTTCACCTGAGCAGAGATTATCAGCTATTCGATATTCTTGGAAATGGCAGAAACTATCATTCTCCAAGATCAGAATGGGAAACCAAAGCCTTTATAGAATCTAGGGGAGCGCCTAAAGATATGAGTGTATTAGTGGCGCGAGAGTTGTATGATATTGTCAGATCGAGCTCAAATCCACAACAAAACGAGTATCCAAATCACTCTTTTTGGGAAAAAGACAAGTGCATACTCTATTCTGTTGCCGAACAAAGACTCAAGGAAACCAAAGCATTCTGGGGAGAAGTCAGGCAAACGTTTAATCTTGAATTTAAATGCTGTCCAAACGATTCAGAGTGGGCAACTTGGAAAACAGTCTCAAAACCCTACCTGCATTCTGTGAGCTATTTACAGTATGATGAAATCATTCAAGCATTAAAAGCAAACACTATTCATATTAAGCAATTATCAAATGATTATGTTGCTCTGCTTAACTATTTCAAAACCCTCATTGATTCAAAAGAATATTATGATATACGATTAGTATTTTGGTTTGACTATTAATCTATAATAAACTGATGTATAACGATGAGGGTGAAACTTGGGGAAAACTTGGGAAAAAATAGAATTTCGATCCCATTCAATAATGTATTGATACATTCTAATAATTAAACATCAACATAAAAAACGAGTACCAAAAAGTGTCTATCATCAAAACCTATCCCAATAAAACCACATTAAAAAACCTCGTTTTCCATTTTGTATTAATTCTCGTCTGTGTAGCAAGCCTCTACACTTTGGAAAATAGCGCCTTTTTTAAGCAAATCAAAGATGCCGCGTTTGATTACATCATGTTTTGGCACAGTGATTTTGCCCCGACGTTGGCAGGGAATCAACCAATACAGCAAATGGTATTGTTTGATGTGGATGACGAAAGTTACCGCGCTTGGGAATCGCCATTGATCACACCGCGTGATAAAGTGCAAGCGTTGATACAAACAGCGATTGACAGTGGCGCGAAAGTCATTGGGGTTGATATCAGTTTGTCATGGACAAGTGACGGTTATATGCGTGAGAATAGCGATTCACCTGCCGATATAAAACTTGCCGAATATTTGCAAAGCCTGAATGACTCTCAAGCAACTGATGCCCCTTTAATTTTTTTAACCCGTCATTATCGCCAACCGTTAGAGAATACACCGGCTTTTTTAGAAAGGCCGCCCAATTTTTTAGATGATGCCCTGCCAGTAGAAAACAATGTCTTTTGGACATCCACTTTTTTCAAAATGGATGACGATAGGGTAATTAGGCGTTGGCAACTGGCCCCCTTGGTTTGTCAAAGTGGGCGATTAAATGTTGTGCCCTCTATGCCCTTATTGATGACATTAGCCCATTTGCATACTCAAAATCAGGATACCCGTCAAGCGGCAAAAGTGATTCGTGATTTTAAAAAGGCATGGGAAACTTGGGCAAAACAGCTTTCTTGTGATGAGCATCAAGGCAAAAGTTTGGCTGAACTGTGTCAATTAAAAGCCTGTCCAAATCTGACAGTGACTTTACCTCAAAAACCCCATGTCAATGATACCGTGCATCATGTTGATTTACTTGAAGGCTATGAAACAGAAAAAGTGATTTATCGTTTCGCACCGCATGATAAAGCACAAAGTGGGCAAAAGAGTTTATTTGAAGTGAAAAGTGCAGCGGATATTTTATCAGGCGAATTAGCGGTAGATGTGGCCGGACAAATGGTATTTATTGGCGTAACGCATCAAGATAATGGGGATTATCATCCCATTCCCATTCGGTATAAAGATGTATCAGGTGTTTATATTTTAGCCAATGCCGTCGATACCTTATTGCGTTTTGGGCAATTTCAACCGCAAGCCCGCGCAGATAAAGTGAAATGGTTAATCGTTTTGATTATTGTGATGACTTTGGTTTTTACATTTTTAAGCATTTATATCGCATTGATTTTAAGTTTTGTTGTACTCTGCACACTCATCGTATCGAGTTTTTATCATCTGCATTACGGTATAGAAATAGATTTCGTTTTAGAATTGCTCACCATTCAAGTGATACAATTTGTCTATTGGCTAATGCAAAAAGGGCGACAAGTACGAAATACTTTGAAAGATTGTCGATTAAGTGTTTTATGATAGAACGCAGATGACGCTGATTATAGCGTTTCCCGATTGCATGAAGTACAAAAGCGAATCAATCATAAAAATTAATTAAATTAATTAAAACGCACAACCCCGTAGGGGTTGAATGTGAATAGCCCCAGGTGGAACCTGGGGTTCCTTTCATAGATTCAAAAAAATTTGATGCAAGCCCAGGTTGCACCTGGGGCTATTCACATTTTCAGGCTAAAATTTCGCGGAGCGAAATTTTAGCCTGAAAACCCCTACGGGGCCTTAGCGTTTTTATCTGCAACCCCAGGTTGCACCTGGGGCTATTCACATTTTCAGGTAAAAGTTTCGCGGAGCGAAACTTTTACCTGAAAAACCCTTTCAGGGCCTTAGCGTTTTTATCTGTGGTTTTTATGATTGATTCTGTACTTCATTCAATCGGGAAACGCTATATCATGATCTGCGCTGATTTTTCGGTTTTGAGCTTATCGAAAATTTAATCAGTGTTAATCATGATTATCAGTCAAATCAGCGTTCTATCCAATTTTCTTATGAGTCCAAACAAAATATGATGTCTAAACCAATTCAATTCATCACACTGTGCAGTTTACTGGCCTTATCCAATAGCAGTTTGGCGCGTGATTGCGATAAAGTCGCGAAAATACATCGATTTGACAACATTGATCATGTCAGTATTTTACGCGTCGATGCGCGATTACCAGAATGGGCAAGCCAGGCAAACCGTGATTTATGCGCTGGCGACACCGTCATCGCACCAAAAGCGATATCTCAACTGATTGTCGAATATCGTACCAATCCCGCTAAACAAGTCAAATTAACGGCCGGCGAAACCCATGAAGTCGGCAAATTGCGCGGCCCCTGTGGGGCATGGTGTAAATTGTTAGCTGAAATGGATTATTTATACGAGCAATTGACGCAAATGGAAACCGCATTTGTGTCTAATATCCCTGTGTTTGGTAGGGGAGAAGATGGGCAATTGATACCGATTTTTATGCCATTGGCAAGAGGGGAAGGCGCAGATTACGAATTTGTCTTATTTGCACAAGCCGGCAATATTCCTTTGTTTTGGCATGGTGGCGAACCCGATTATCAATTGCAAGTGAAAGACGCAAGCGGCAAAGTGATTGTTCACAAAACGGTGAAAACAAATCGTTATGATTTAAAATTGCCGTCAACTGCTGAAGGGCAACGTTATGAATTGTCAATTCGTTGCCAAGCTTGTCAAAAAGTCTATCGCAAACCATTAGTCTTTGTCGCACCACCGCCTTTGCCGATAGAAAATCAATTGAAGAGACTCGGTGCCTTATCATTAGATGAGGATAACAATTGGCGTTTAGAAATTTGGCGACAATTAGATAAGCTGCCAGCCAATCCAAAACGTGAAGCTTTTCAACAACATTTGATATTAGATGATTTTTAATGACTAAACCTGACAGGTTTTAAAAACCTGTCAGGTTTGGCTTTGTTACGATTCATGTTATTCGCAATTCGCAAATGCAGAATAAGATCAGGCGCTTTATGAAATGTTGGCATTGATTGATGCGATTCGCATAGGGCGTGCCAGAGAAAAACAGCTTGCAATTCAAGAATTAACGAAGAGATTAACGAAGAGATTATGAAAATTGAATCCATTTCACTCAAAAATTTTAAAACCTTTCAATCGGCTGAACTCAATCATATCCCCACAATGTGTGTTATCGTTAGAGCCAATGGCAGTGGTAAATCCACTTTATTTGATGTCTTTAGTTTTTTAAAAGACGCGATGACGGATAATATACAAAAGGCTTTAAACAAACGAGGGGGGTTTAAAGAAGTCATCAGTCGTGGGCAAGCACACCAAGATATTGAATTTTGTCTTCAATTTCAGATGCCTATTGCAGACAAACCCAGATTAGTCACTTATCAATTACAAATCACCCTAAAGGGTAAGCAACCGGTTATTAAACGAGAATCTCTTCATTATGAGCATGAAGTTGACAATACCCCTTTCTATTGTCTTGATTTTAAATATGGAAAAGGCTATGCCTTAAGTCATGAAGAAAGCTTTCAGCCAAAATTAAAACCGCAAGAACACACTTTGGATTCAGCCGATATTCTAGCCCTTAAAGGTTTAGGGCAGTTTACGCGATTTGAAGCCGCCAATGCTTTGCGGAAATTTATAGAAAAGGGACACCTTTTTGATTTTGATATTAATCAAGCGCGGCAAATACAACTGAATGAAGACTATGCGGAACAATTATCTAAAGCAGGGCATAACCTGTCTCTGGTGACTCAATTTATCTATGAACACCACCCCAAGGTTTTTAAACAGATATTAACAAAACTGTCAACCTGTCTGCCTAACATCCAAAATGTAGTGGCCAAAACCACGGAAGAAGGGCGTGTGTTGCTCAAATTTCAGGACAGTGCATTTAAGGAACCGTTTCTAGCGCGCTATGTTTCCGACGGTTCCCTCAAGATGTTTGCTTATCTTATTTTGTTAAGCGATCCCTCGCCACATGCCCTTTTGTGTGTCGAAGAACCAGAACATCATCTCTATCCAAAACTATTATATGAATTGGCTGAAGAATTTAGGGTGTATTCGCTACGGGGTGGACAAGTCTTCGTTTCAACACATTCCCCAGATTTTCTGAACGCCGTAGAATTAGATGAAATTTTTTGGTTAGTCAAAAAAGCGGGTTACACAACGATTCAACGAGCGAAAGAAGTTGAAGTGGTTTCAAACCTGGTTAAAGGGGGAGACAAACCAGGCTGGCTTTGGAAAAAAGGCTTATTCACAGGTGTTGATCCAATATGAAAGCATTAGTTTTTTTTGCATGGAAAACCAATAATCTGTTGGTGAATATATACTTTATACTCATCGTTATACATAAATCAAAATGTAGGGTGGGTAACGTGTTTTTGTTGCCCACCATTTAATTTAAAATAAAATTAAAATGTAGGGGGCCTGTAACGTGGTTGCCCACCATTTAAAAATATTATTAAAATCAAATATTTAAATACTTATGTCTAACGATGAGGGTGGAACCTGGGGTTCCAAAATATATCAAAAAAATAAAAAGGTATTTAACCCAATCGAAAAATCTTATAGAACTTAAAAATGGCATTTTGTTAAAGCCAAAATCACCTTTTAAACCAACACGTTTAGAAGACGGTAAAGAAAAAACCTTAGCCGATATGGATGCCGCTATAGCACTTGGTGTTTTTTCGAGTCACAATAATTGGAAAGCTGAATTTCCAAAAGGAGATAATCTAAAATGACAGAGTCCTTATCGAAAACGAAATTGATTGGTCGTTATATTGTGACTGATCCTAATATTTGTCATGGTAAACCGACATTTCGAGGAACACGCCTATTTGTGGCTGATGTTTTAGAACAAGTCGCCAATGGAATGGTTTGGGAAAGTATTATTGAAGATTGGCATGGTAGCATCACTAAAGAAGCGATTGCTGAAGCCGTACAATTAGCCAGCCACGGCATCAATACTGAGTACAACGGATCAGGGGATTGAACGGATTGAGGTGTTGGAAATTTCGATTATTGGGCATAACCACACAAGTCAAACAGATTGAGAACAAGGCCCTTTTCTTGTCAACACGCCTCACCAACAATCCGTTCACTCCGATGAACCAAAGTACTGAACATGATCCCATTGACACCAACAAAGTACAACGGATCAGGGGATTGAACGGATTGATGTGTTGGAAAATTTTCATTATTGGGAATAACTGCACGAGTCAAACGGATTGAGAACTGGGCCATTTTCTTACGCCACGGCATCAATCCGTTAACTCCCATGAGCCAAAGTACTGAACATGATCCAATTGGCACCAACAAACTCAAAAACGCCATTGCATCAATCCGTTCAATCCCCTGATCCGTTGTACTGAACATAATCCAATTGACACCAACAAACTCAAAAACGCCACGGTATCAATCCGTTCAATCCCCGGAGCCAAAGTACTAAATAGGAGAAACACTCATGCGCCACTTTCAATTTATCTTGTTATTTGTTCTATCTATTTTATTTCTATTTTTCTATATAACACAAAAATTAACGCTTGAGGAACAAGCAAAATTAGAAGAAGCACAGCAATACAATGCAAAGGTTGTTGAATTATATCAAAAAGGAGAAGCACAAAAAGCCGTGCTTTATGCTGAAAAAGCGTTTAATATTCGCAAAGAGATTTTAGGCGAAAAGCACCCTAACACACTTTCCAGCCTGAATAATTTAGCGTTCATTTATCAAGCGGTAGGCCGATTGAATGAGGCCTTGCCTTTGTATGAGAAAGGCTATAGGCTAAGTTTGCAAGTCTTAGGCGAAAAGCACCCGGACACACTTACCAGCCTGAATAATTTAGCGGGCATTTATGAT
>QNEL01000070.1 GCA_003645185.1 Candidatus Parabeggiatoa sp. nov. 3 | reverse complement strand
TTGCTTTTTGTCAATCAGTCCAGATTGATTTGTGGGAATAGATTTTCAAACAACCTTGCCGGAGAAATCACCATGTTTTTGCGTTTGCACAGTTTGTTATTGATTTCATTACTCAGTTTGCCCACTTACGCGGGGCAAACAGTAGTACTTGTTCACGGTTATTTAGGCGACGGCAGTACATGGCGGCCTTTGGGTCTTGTTTCTGCTTTACAAGCTACCGGCTGGCAGGATGCTGGCCATTTGTTTCCCAACGGCCCGCTACCCCGCCCGATAGCCCCAACCTCCCAAGAACGCTACGTTTACACCGTCACATTACCGTCAGAAGCACCGTTACCGACACAAGCACAGTGGCTAGATTTTTACTTGCGAAAGCTGAAAGCCAAACATCCTAACAACTCACTCATTTTAGTAGGCCACTCCGCAGGTGGTGTGGTAGCACGTTTAGTGATGGTTGTGAGTGGCATCCCGATACAAGGATTGATTACGATTGCCAGCCCTCATTTAGGCACGGAAAAAGCGGAATGGGGGACTTGGCTCAATAACAGCCCAATCGGTTGGATGGCACCCTTTTTGGGTTTAGACACCATTAACCGTTCTCAAGGATTATATTGGGATTTAAGTCGAGAACATCCCGCTTCGTTATTATTTTGGCTTAATCGCCAACCCCATCCCCAAGCCTTTTACATCTCTATTGTCAGAGCAGAGGGTGATGAATGGGTACCCCCTTATAGTCAGGATATGAATGTGGTTCCAGCATTACGTGGTTTAGCTATGACGAAAACGGTTGCATCGCAGCATAGTCTGCATCCTTTTGATGGCCCACTGATCGCTTCCTTGCTGAAAGAAAGACTCTAAATCAGGCAAAAAGGTGTTTAAACGGATAAGGTTAGGACTGTTCACATTTTAAGGCTAGTAAGTACTGAACCATAAATTTTCAGGTATTTTAAAAAAACAGAAAGGGGGCAACCACAAGGGATTGCCCCTACACAATGTCATGTAGGGGCAATCCCTTGTGGTTGCCCTTTGTTGTAAAATACCGGTTTATTTGTGCTTCAGTACTTACAACGAATTACGGGCAGATAAACGAACTGAAAGTCAGCGAAGCTAATTTAAACCAAAGAAGCAATCCGTTTAATCCGCCAATCCGTTGTACTATGTTTGAATCTAATTAGTACAGCGAAACGAAGTTCAGCGAAGCTAATGACGGGAATATAAACAAATTTGAAGCAGAAGGGAGTCATTAAAAGTGATAGTTGTAGGGTGGGTAGAGCTTCGCTACACCCACCTTGACGATTGATGGGTTTAACTTCGCTGGCCGAAGGCTCGCGGAACGAGTCGCATGCCAACAAAACGAACTAAACTCTTTGCTGGAATAAACTTAACTTTTATCATTTTTTGGCAACCCCAGGTTGCCACCTGGGGCTATTCACATTTTCAGGCTAAAATTTCGCTCCGCGAAATTTTAGCCTGAAAACCCCTTCGGGGTTGTGCCTTTTAATGTTTAGCTAATCGTATTGAACCGCTTTTTTCAACACCAAAACGTCATTCACAAGCAACAATAATACTCGTACAGATTTTCTCTTCTCCAATTTCAGCAATTCGCTGAAAAGATTAAACCCGTCGGATGTCTAAGCAAGTCAGATAAGATATTAGTATCCAATAGATATTGATAATTCATAATATGATGTCGTCTAGCGGCAGTAAATGGGTGTCTACGTCAGGAAATTCATCTTCAATCTCTTCAAGTGTTGCTAAGACATCAAGCAAAGAGAGTCTATTGACGGTTTGAGTCACGCCTTGATTGACTGAAGGTGGGGGATTGGATAAGTATGACAATTGACGCAAAATATTGTAAACCAATTCCAAATATTGCTCATCCAAACGATCTATCTCTTGTTTTAATTGCGCTTTAGCTATTCTCATGGGATTTTTTAAAGTTAAATGGTTTGTTCTTTAAACCCTTTTAATTATATATATAGTACAACGAATTACTGGCCGATAAACGAATTGAAAGTCAGCGAAGATAATTTAAACCAAAACACCAATCCGTTTAATCCGCAAATCCGTTGTACTCTCTTGTCTGAATTAGAATGGCCAAAAAGTACAGCGAATTTGGAAATAAACGAAACGTCGTTCAGGAAGCTAATTTTAAACCAAAGCAGTAATCTGTTTGTTCTATTAAAAGTGATATACTGTCCACCGTTATAATTTGCGCTTTTGCTGTTAGTCACCACCACCTGACTTGAGCTTTTAGCTGTTAGAATTAATAATAGCGACCTTATGACAATGCTAAGTATAGTTGTAGGGTGGGATCGCGGGCACCCATAACTTAAAAAATACCACAAATCGTGTTGCCCGCTTGCCCACCATGCCATCAAATCGTGTCAGGTTAATTAATGCTAAAAATCAATGGTTTAAAAAGCCATCAAGAGAGGGGTACAGCTAATGGTATAGTACAACGAATTACGGGCAAATAAACGAATTTAAAAGATAAAGTTCATCTATGAGCCCATTGAATGGATTAAAAATCCCACTGCCTATTTCAATAGTACGCCCATTGACGCTGATATCGCCAAAGTCTGATAAGGTGTGTATCGCATCAAGTTTGCCATTGAGGTAGGGTGTTGACTGAGAGGTGTTTTTAGTCGATATTTTTCATGCTGATTTTGTGTTTGTCAAAGGCCTTGAAAATGGGGTTAAACAACCCCGAAGGGGTTTTCAGGCTAAAATTTCGCTCCGCGAAATTTTAGCCTGAAAATGTGAATAGCCCCAGGTGGAACCTGGGGTGGAATAAAATAAATAAAAACAGCATGAAAAATACAGAGCAAAAAAACCTCTCAGTCAACCCCCTACCATTGAGGTAATATCTTAATTCAGAATGCCTCCGATCCACGACGACGACTAGGTGATACCATTTATGGGTGGTGACAGCCGTTGTGGATTTTTTCTCTAGGATTTTCACGCCATCACTGTCTTTCAGGGACATCTGAATCTGAGCATTTGGCAACTTTATTCAATAGTTTGTTCATTTATATTTTAGCCTTGGGCACTTTAAGGACTTGTCAATAAATAACTTGCTCAAATAGAATGACTTTAATTATGACATATCGCCTGTTTTAAATTTCAAATGTTCAACTTATTTATGGACAGTTCCTAAGGAATGGTAATTAAATAATTTGTGCATTCGTAAAAGAATGAGCGCGAGAATACGATTATCTCTCAGCAAAATGCACATCTTATTTAATTCTTATTCCTAAGTCGCCCAAGTTGCCAAAAAATAGGTTAAATTTGAACAAAACTATAAAAATGAATTTCACGATTTCACGCTAAAGTTTCGCTTCGCGAAACTTTAGCGTGAAATAAAGTATTTGCTTAAAAAACTTTTGCGTGAAACACTGTTCATGCCAGTTTTGAGTTTTACTGATGTTAAAATCTATAATAAAGCGCCATGATTATCGGCTTCGATAGCTTTGGAGAACATTTCGTATTCGGCCATACGGATAAGCTCGTGATCACGCAATAAAACTTCCTCGTTCTCATGGATCAATTTTACATAGCCCGGCGTAGTGAACAGGTCACATGTGGGCTTAATTTGAACTCCGGGACGCTCATCAAGGACTATATCATAATACGATTTAAGGTTCTTGATCCAGCTCGTGTCAATAGTCCGGCGGACCGTTCCCGAAACTTTAGAGATAAAAAAAACAATTTTGAAAAAATGATGACGGCCTTTCGACCGACGAACTCGTTGAACAAATTGGGAGGGATTCAAAAATGCATCGGCAGTTGCTGTAATTGGTCCATAGTCCATGCACTGTTCACTTAGCAACGGAACGCTAGCACCTGGAAGTCGCGCCCCCACTTCAATGAGTACTGGCCCTCGATTATCAATTTTGAGTTCACCGTGGCTCGGGCCATTTTGGATTCCTAAAGCATCGAGTACCTTGCAAAAGTAGGATTGAAGCTCGCGATAATCTGAGCGTTCGGAGTCAATCATATCGAGGGAATCGTAGATAATCGCTCCATCGTCCAGCACTATCCTATTACTAAGCGCACACTCAGTAATAAAATGCTCACCCCGACAACTCACTGCGTTCATCATATACTCAATGCCACCCAAGTATTCTTCAAGCAGAACCTGAGAGTTATAATAACCCAATTGGTTAGCTCGTCCTAAAAGAGATTGGAAGCTTCGAGCAACCAGATCGAGGTCATAACAGATTTTGACACCATCGGAACCAGCGCTATTAAGGGGCTTAAGGACCACGGGAAATTCTTTTATCCATTCTATGGCCTCTTTCAAACTGTCGGTTCGAAGATGGCGAGTTCCACGAAGGCCAACTCGGCGAATAGCTGCGATCATCTCAAATTTATCTCGGCGAGCCGCTCCCAGCTCGGGAAGGTTGGTGGCCAGCCCCAAACGATTAGCTAGCAGCTCAGCTAAAATCACTCCAGTCTCCGCTCCCGCAATAACCGCTTGAGGTTGCTGTGATCTTAGCTGTGAAACAAGCTCCTCAAAAAGGCAATCGTTGAGCCAGGTTTTGCAAAAAATCCCGATAGGAAAACTTTCCAACAAAAAAGAGGGCAGATATTTTGAAGACTGAATATGAATAAGCTCATATCCTCTCTCAGAGAAATGTTGGGCCAGAAAAGCGCCGCTTGAATACGCATCAATGATACAGACAACTTTTGACATAGCAAATTTTGGGGGATAAGGGGCTTGGTTCCTAAGCGCACACGGGATCAGCTTATGGGCCATCTTCGTCTGCTTGGAAACGTTATGCTTAGGAATGAGAATTAAATAAAGTCCAAAATTAAAAGCTGACAGGTTTTAAAAACCTGTCGGGTTTGGCAGAAAATCATAGGTGTTCTGGATTTTGCAGGAAGCCTCGTATAAAGGTTAAAATTGCAAAAATGATAATTATGAAAAAAGCTCGTAAACTGGGGTTTTGATTCGTAAAAATACCATTCTAAAAGTATGTGTTTTATAATAACATCTCATTTTGAACAAAAAAATATATCTTATAAATCAACATATTAAAAAAATCCAGAACACCTATGGGCAGAAAAGAGGGAAGTTATTAAATTATTCATTCCTTATGAGGTATCGGCCATTGACCCTCGTCATGGGCATTGTGCCGCGTTCAAATCTTTTGTAGTGTGAGGATGTGGACTCCGACGGTGACTGGGGCATTATCCAATACCCAGTCATCTAGCTGGGCGTAGATGGCATTCAGATCCAACGGCACGCCATACAGCTCTTTTATTACCCTACTATTGACTTCATAGAGGTGCTTTAGGTCTTGCTTAGAGAAATCCCGCTCTGCATAAAGAGCTTCAATAATTTCTTGTTCGACTTGAAAGCCATGTTTGTAAGCAAGGTTAACTAATTCCAACGAGCCATTGCGGGCAGTCCCCCGTTGTTTTTGCGCTTTGGCGAGTTCATCGTAAGCGGCTTTAAGTAGAGGCGCTTTGGGGCCAATCCTCTTCAGTTCCTCATAGCCATCGACCACCAAAAGAGTTCCTCCGGGGTTTAAGCAGGCTTGGGCAAAGTCCAAAAAGTTATCTAGATTTGGTAAATGCTGAATCAGAAGTCGAGCTATGGCGAAGTCAAATTCTTGTGTTGGTGTGTATGAGTAAAGATCTTTGGCTAAAAAAAGAACCTCAGATGTCTTGGCTTGTGCCATGGAAATCGCGTCTTTATCTACATCGATTCCCGTATAGGATTTGTCAGGGTACTGACTTTGAATTCTCAAAAAATGAGAACCCTCGCCGCACCCGATATCCAATACCTTGCGAGCCGATTGCCAACCCTTAGAGGGAAAAATATATTTGGCATCTACGCTTTCCAGAACTTTGGTCTGTAGTTCCAAGTGTTCCTTCCAAAGAGATTGATGGTCGCCTAGATCGATATTGGGCAGGTTTTGGGCGGGTTGATTCGCCATGATAGTCTCCTCTTGCGTGGTAATATTTTGGGAAAGCTATTAAAACTAAACAACCACCTGCTAAAGCAGGTGGGTTTGTATAAAGGACTGAAAGTCCGGATACCTGCTAAAGCAGGTTGATATCCAAGCGGCAACAATCGAAAGGCGACAAAGTTGATTTGAATTATTAGCAAAATCACACCACAAGTGCTGAACGTTGGAAGACGTTTCATCGGTTCAAATATCTGCTTGTTGAGAAGGCAAGCTAAAAAAAAACGGCTTGAAGACCGACTTCATTCAGTAGGTCGTTTGAAATTGCTAAAAGGACTAAAAGCGTACCATTAGTTGTACGCTTCGACACCAGATAGCGCTTTGTGAAAGCAGAACGGGTTTGACTAGCGCTGCCTGAATGCGTTTTCACGGCAATGGTGTCGCCATTCACCACAGTTATCGAAGTTAAACCCGTATCAACGCCATTTTTAATCAGTGAGGTTTTCATGTCACCGCTAACCATTGCGGTGGTTTCAGTCATTAAACCTTTGATTGTAATACTATTTGAGGTATAGTTGATATCAGCAACGGCATACTCAACATCGGTAAACTCAAAAGGCTCTGGTGTTTCACCATTACCTAAATAATATTTCACGCAAAAGTTTTTGTTTGCCTCAACTTTTGCGTGAAATGGATTTGTTGATCGCCACTGGGATAGGTGATCAAATAATCATCCCTGTCATCTGCATTCGCATCATCAATTGGGCTGAAAACGAGTAAACCATCAGATGGGGGTGTACCCATTTCAATGTCTTCAGCGAGTTGCCCATAAAATCGTTCACCATTGAGCAAGACAGAAATCGCGCCGTCTTTATTAATGATAATGTCTTTAGCCTCAACACTTTCAAAATAGGTTTTTAAGGCTTCTAAATTAGAGGGCGCACAAGCATGAGTCGGCCAAGCAATGCCTTCGATATCGTAATACGGGGTTTGAATACGCGCATTGTCAAGGGTTTGACACGTTTCGACATCGAGGGTATGAATACCGAGTTGGGTATCGTTCTCAAAACCATAGACTAATAAACCATTGGGTAAGGTTTCTAAGGCCTCAACTTTCTTGGGCAAGCCTTCACAAACCACTTCCCAACCGTCGGCGGTATATTCCCATAAGGTACTGGCATTGGGCCGATCATTGGCTGTCGCGTAAAGTGTCGTGCCGCTGGTATTCCAAGTTAAACCGTAAATGGGGCGATTATCCGATACTTTTAAAGTACCGTGCCCCATGTTGGTATCGATTTCTAATAAGCCCTGTTTAGCCCAGCCCCATAAACTGCCATCAGGGTGAAAGGCTAAGCCGATGACATCATCAAAACCGATATCGCCAACGACTGACATCTCACCTGTGTCAGCATCAACGACATATAAAATAGAATTGGGTTTGCCAGAGGTGGCATAAAGCACTTGAGTGAGTGGACTAACGCTCAGGCCTTCAATGTCTTTGCGTTTATGCAATGGGCCTAGCGGTGCAAGGGTTGAGGTTTGTAACTGATAACTGAAGAATTGGCTATGCTGTGTTCCTTCATCATGGACAGCGTAAACCGTTTCACAGTGCGTAGGCGTGGTAGCTGGAGGTTGTGCTGCTACGCCAGTGCCGAATAACCAAAACGCGAGCATCGCGCCTAACGGGATAGGCGCAATGAGGCGTAATAGAGATCGTTTGTATTGCATTATCGTGACTCCTTGGATATTAAGGTGTTGTTGAAATTTGACGAGTTTTATTCGCGTCAATCATTCAATGCGTGAACGTGGCAAAAAACACACCTGTTCACTTGAGTTAGGAAACAGGCATTATGACACACTATTAATAAAAAGGACAAGAGGATAGACCGATGGGGAACATATAACTGATTCTGAACAGGATTACACGGATTAATGGATTAACAGGATTTGAAATACCGCATAGCTCATAATAAGTCATCATTTCAATAGGTTAGGTGATCAACCTTAATCAATCCTGTCAATCCGTAAAGAACTTCAATCCTGTTCAAAATTTTTTGATTGGCGAAGATATTAATTATTAATTAGCAATTAGCAATTATTAATTTCACGAAAAAGTGTTTATTTTTGGATGAAATGCTGTATTTGTACGCCAAGCTATTTAAAATCTTGATATAGCGTTTCCCGATTGAATAAAGTACACTTATACCAAGTAGGTATGCAAATGCGATCCGGGCGCATTCCCAAAAAAAGGCTCATTATCAATTGCACCTTGGCAAAAATAAATTTTGCATTCCAAGAGCAAAGCCGCAAAATAAATTTTGCACTCCAATCCGGCCGCAAAATAAATTTTGCACTCCAATCCGGCCGCAAAATAAATTTTGCACTCCAATCCGGCCGCAAAATAAATTTTGCACTCAAATGATTTGTACTTCATTCAATCGGGAAACGCTATAAAAAGAACGGTCAAGCAAAATGGCAAGCCCTTGTATAAACATCCTGACTTGCTGAATGTTGATGTTATAATCTTCGGCAATTTCGGTAAGCGTCATATCCTCTCCTAGCTCTGCCAAAATTTTGGCAACGGGTATCCGTGATTCCTTTAATACTGGCACACCACCACGTATTTCATGATGTATTTCAACCACATCAGAGAGTTCCCTTAAACCATATTCCAAACGTTGTTTAAGTTGTGTACTCATTATAGACTGAAATGGCACTGTATTTGAGAAGTCAACGTTTTTAACGGTATTATGATCAATATATTGAGTGGGCATTTTTAATCCTTTTGTAAATAGGTTTTTAAGGCCTCTAAATTAGAAGGGGTACAGGCGGCATGATGAGTGGGCCAAGCAATGCCTTCGATATCGTAATACGGTGTTAGAATACGCGCATTTTCAATGGATTGGCAAGTATCGACATATTTAAAGTTATACTTAGCGTCGTCATAAGGTCGCTATTATTGATTCTAACAACCAACAGCTTTTCACATTTCACGCAGCGAAGTACAGCGTAGCGAGACTTTAGCGTGAACCGAAGGTCAGCGAAGCTAAATAAAGATTTTGCGCGCAAAATCTGTTGCAGCAGTTGTCTTACAGCTTAAGTCAGGTGGTGGTGACTAAGTTAGCTTCCTAGACAAGTCTAATATTCATTATTCGTTTATCTAAAGTCAATTCGTTGTATACTGCCAACCGCCACACAAGCTCCTTTTGCTTTTTGTAAAAAACCTCAAAAATGCTATTTCACATTTAGCGTAGTCGACCTTCGGTTCACGCAAAAGTTGCGCGCAACTTTTGCGTGAAATACAGTTTTGCGAGCAAAACTTTTGCGTGAACCGAAGGTGGGCTACGCTAAATGGATATCTTTGTTAGTCACCTTTAGGTGACTTGAGCTTTTAGACAACTGCTTTAGCTGTTGGCTGTTATGTTAAATAAATCGCTATTATATGACGATGCTAAGTATAAAAGCAAAGTCGCAAAATAAATTTGGTTTGAAAAGAGCAAAGTCGCAAAATTTTCAAATTAACCATTAACCATTATTTTTCATGATGTTTTAGCCCTAAAAAGCTACCGACACCACGCAGCATCCGTTTGTAGATTTTATCTATTTCTGATGCATGTAAATTCAGTTGAGATTGGGTTTTCATTTGGCGCTGTGTCAAGATTTTACTAATCAGTTGCGTGACTTCAGGTTCTTTTTGCATTAAAGGTATAATATCATCTTTAATCATTTCTAACAGAATGGTGTCGGTCATAGTAATAATCGTAGCGGTTCTCTCTTGACCGGTAAACAGTGCCATTTCACCAAAAAAATTACCCGCCCCTAAACGTGCCACTTCAAGAGATTTTTTCTTTTCTAACTCCACATGAACACTAACTACTCCTTCGACAATGATAAACAAGGAATCACCTTTTTCCCCTTGTTTAACAACGGTTTCACCCACCGTAAACCGATGACGGCGTATTCGCTCGTTAAGGTAGGCTTTGTGTTCATCTGAAAAGGGTTGAAAAATATCCATTTCATGTAATAAAGCCAACGGTTTACTGGCTTCATCCAAGCTTCTAGATTTGATGCCTTGAAAGCTTTGAATTTCTTGTCGTTTAATGGGGGGCACTATACCGGCACGGTTCAAATGAACCCAAACACGCTTGAAAACGGCATCATTACAAGCTGATTTCTTGGCGTAATCATCAACATAAAAAGAGATGGAATAGTCGGCTACCCAATCGGTGAAGCCTTTAAATTTGCAAACAGGCGGCGGTTCCCTTAACACATCATCTGTAGAGAGTGTGGCATCAAGAAGAATTTTTTCAACACGTTCCGGTGGATGGGCATAATCAATGCGGATATTAACCGAGGCTAAACACAGATCTTCGGTGTAATTGTAATTATGAATCACCGCTTCAGAAGCCATGTTGTTAGGAATGCTCAGAATATAGCCATCTTTGGTGAGCAATCTGGTGGTACGCCAAGTAATATCCACCACTTTACCTTCATGGAATACTTTACCCATTTGTATTTTGATGCCGTCATTGACTCGAAATGGCCGTTCGACATTAATCACAATGCCAGAAAAAATGTTGGCAATATTAATTTGAATAGCCAAACCAATAATCATAGCCACCACGCCAGAAGTGGCCAATAAACTGGTGAGTGCCTGATCGTACACAAAGGCGATGATGCCAAAAACGGCTAATAAATAAACCATGAAAGAGACAAAGAGACGGACAACATTCGGAATGGTTTGACCCGTTTTTTCTTCTAAAGGTGCCCATAAAAAACGTTTGACAATTAAATTAACCAGATAGGCTGGTGTCACCCACCACAGTAAGTCAAAGACGACAATAATGTATTTGAGATGAGATGTGTTGCTCTCAAAAGCTAATAACTCAATTAATACGACTTCACTTGTCAACAAGAACAGAAACGCAAAAAAGGCTTGAAGAAACCAGATAGCGTTAAAAAATCGTTTAAATTTATCAGCTAACCTCAATAGTAATAGCATCATAATACTACATAAGGCTAAATTGGCTGATAATTTTAAAGGCACTCTACCCCGTAAAGTAAATTGACTATTTTTAATTTTAATTGCGGCATTGAAGCGCGAGTATTCAATTTGCCTACCTGGCACATTGATGTATTGAAGACTGCCTAAAGGACTTTTTTGGATCGTATCTTGAAAAAACCAGAAGTTTGATATCTTCCAATCAAAAAAGGGTCCTAAAATTTGCTTTTTTTGTATTGTTTCTAACAAAGAGTTATCTTCTGTGAGTCCCATTCCTAAAATATCGGTGACGTAGATCAAATTATATCGGGTTAATTCTTTGTGATGAAAACGGACACCCAGTTCATATTGTTTATAAACGTAGTAGTTAGCAAAAAAGTGACTCTTAAAACGCGCTTTGATGTGATAGAGATGGCTGGTTTTGTCTCCTAATTTTTCAATTTTCGGGGGTTCTAGCGCAATTGGCTCGACAGCGTTAATAAATTCAATGTTTTTAGTCTCTAAATCACCTTGAAATCGAAACCATAAATAAAAATCCAACGTATAGGTTAACTTGTCAAAATCAATATCGGTTATTTCATTCAGTTCAAAACCGACATAGACGACATTGGTTTTATACATATACTTATCACCAATGAGCAAAATGCGTTCTTTCTCAACTTCAGCTTCAAGGTTGAAAAGTTGATTGATATAAGGCACCACCTGAAGTTGGGTGGCAGCAGAGATAATATTGCCATTTTTGAAAACACCAATCGAAATGGGCTTGAGTGCATCACCCTGTTCATCAAAATAATTAAATCCGGTGAGCCCCTGTATAGCCTTCTCAATGTTATTCAGGTTAGCCAGATAATCGCGTATTTTCTGTCTGTTTTCGGTTATTGTCTCTGGTTGCCCTTGGATAGCAGTCTGTTTAATCGCTTCAACCAGCACCATGGCAGAATCCACGGCATAAGCTGCTGCCCAATCTGGTTTTTCGTTATAAGCCGCTTGATATTCATCCTTAAATCGTTGGGCCTCTTCATTGGCCGTATCAAAGAGTAAGGGTGTTGCGACATAAATATCATTCGTGTAGTAACCAGGATTGATTTTTTCTCTTGGAAATTTTTCAAAGCCATGTATAAAGGTTTGCTCAGAAAAACTGGTTTCGCCTATGATTCGATTGGGTAGGTTGGCCTCTTTCATTAATTTGACTAATTTGATGCCTTCAACAGCTTGTACGGCGAGAAAAATGACACCTGCCTCTTTTTCAGTAGAGAGTTCATCAACAATGCGAGTGAGTACCTGATCCAAATTAGGAACAGCACTGTCAAAACGCCGTTTATATTTGATTTGACTACCCAATTTAAGAGTCGTTTCTTCAAATACTTGAGCAAGATAAGCGCCATAAGCGGCTTCTTCGTGAATTATGGATACGGTATCTTCTTTAAAGACTTTTTTGACATAATTCGCGAGAAATTCGCCTGAGGATTTTGCGGTAAAAATATTCCTGAAATACCAGTCATTATTGAGGGTGACATTGATATTGGTTGAACCCGGCGTTAAGGCCGGAATGTGATATTGTTTATAGATTTCTCCCCCACTCATAGAAGCGGAACTATACCAATGTCCAATGACGGCAACGGCCCTATTTTGTTTCACAATCTCTAGTGCTTGTTGTCTCGATTGGGTTCTATCATTTTGATCATCAAAACTATCCAGAATAATTTTTCTACCCTTGATCCCTCCTTTTTCGTTGACGGTATCCAAATACAATTGAATTCCCTGCGTCATCAATTTACCTGCTGCGGCACCGTCGCCTGACAGGGGGCCGATAAAAGCAAGATATATCGGTTCTGCTTCCTGTTTAAAAGAAAAATTTAAACCTACCCAAACTAACACAAATAAAATGATAACAATGACGAAAAAAAATTGAGATGACTTAATTTTCATAAGATTTTGCCGACATTATCATCTAGTCATCAATAAGTGGGCAATAGTGATGTAATTTATAACTTTTCACGCAAAAGTTTTGCACGCAAAACTTTCGCCGAAAAAAAGAAATGCAAGAGACGCAAAGAATTCTCTTAAATTTGAGGGCGAACACATAGGTTCGCCCCTACATTGCGTTCGTAGGGGCGAACCTACGTGTTCGCCCTACGTGTTCGCCCTTTTGCCGTAATTATGCTGAAATACTATAGCATCATAGGTGTTCTGGATTATAACTAGCTGATTTTTAAACTAAATTGTGGTGATCTGTCTATTTCATGCCAATTCCCCATTACCCATTTGCACAAAGTATTTTAATATTTTAAATATGGTTTCAGCCTCGATTTTTTCGACATATTCTCTGGTAGATTCAATGTTCATTCGCGGAACTTCCTGTTCTATATCAGTCACTGTTGCTCGAATAAATGTCCAACTATCGGCTATGGTATAGCAACCGAAAACCGTTGTGACTGGCTGCTGTTCGGCTTCCCAATTCAATCGTGCAATGGCGAGCAGTTCTCCATAGAGTTGAAAACGCGGGTTTTTACCTTCCAATCCCCGTTTTCCTTCGATGACAACAATATAAGGGATATCCATCACACCGGCCTGACATTTTCCAATCACCGCATCTGCAATGCCGTGTAGTTTAAAACTCGGAAATTCTGTTTCCAGCGAAACATCAGCCCATGCCTGAAGTTCGTCTCTTTCTGCCATCATAAGCAGGGGATAAATTGCCCTTCCCCAAATGGTTGCTTCATTCATTAAGGTGGTTTCATAAGGCAGCAGATGTTTGACAATATAAGCCAATAGCTGTTTTTCTTCTTCAGATAGCCTGATCTGATCCTCTTTAAACCAAGTGTCAAGCGTCACCCGCTGTTCCTTTAAGATGATAAGACGCTTAATCTCTTTCAGGGTGAGATCATAAAATAAATAATCTTTTAATGACTGAATCGTTTCCATTTTGCTTTCCAATTTTACGAGTTTTACGAGGTATAATACGAAATGGTGGGCAAGTTCGTTTCGACGCTGGGTGTCGAAACGATCTTACCCACCCTACATTTATATTTACTGATTATAACGAATTTTGGGGAGGCGCTTATCATTAAGCATGAGATATGGTTTTAGTGTTTTTTAATGAGTCATTTGGGGTTAATACATTATTTTATTTATGGTTTTTAAAAAACGGCTGGCTTATTGGTTTATCATTAAAAAACAATCAGTTACTAGTAAGCATTTATAATTAACAATTAACACACACAAATTAACAATTAACAATTCAAAGGCTCTCCCCAAAATCCGTTATAATCAGTATATTTATATTGACATAGGAAAAATGGATTTTTCAATATACGGGACTTTATAATTGACACCTTGTGTTGATACTTTCAAAGTGCCTGAATTTATTAGCATTAGCTATATTCATCTGTGTACCGGACATTTTTCATTTCTATGAAACATTAGGATATCCATCGTTTTTTGTCCGTTATCCCCATAGAGAAAATGTGATGTCCTCTTTTTAGCACAATTTGTAAATCTTCCGGCGTGCAATGATAAATTTTAGACAGCATTTCAACTATTCTAATGGCATACTTCTGCCACACATTTTTGGCACTCTCTTTAGGCACTTCTAAAAAATAATCCGATGGTAATCCTAAATGATGAGGCGCTTGGTATTCTCTAAAATGTTCTCCTTCTGTTATCGGAATCCAACCCATCAATAATAGAAAATCAACAAAATATTGAGGCTTTAAATGCTCAATGTCATCTAATAATGTGGATGATAATTCGTTTGCCTCTCTATATTGAGTTTGTAGCTCATTGAGATGCGTCCGCAACGATTGTAAAGTTAAGCGTAGGGCAAAATTAGCTGGCTCTTTTGTTAGCCTGTTTTCGTAGGAAAAAAGTAATTTATAAGTTTCTGAAATATTTTGTTCCAATAATTGAATAGTGTTCATAATGTGAAATATAATGTTATCTTTAAATATAGAGACGCGCTATTCCAGTAGGCTTTTCATGCCGCGAAAACCCAAACCAACCACGCCAATAACTTCTTAGCCTTGGATCATTGTTTGGTAGGAAATAGGCATCGCATGAAAAATGTTGTCTGATTATAATAGGTTCTTCAAACAAATAAGCAAGTATTTCCTGCCTTTCTGGCGGAAGAGTATTGACTTCCTCTTCATTATAAAATATAGCCATATCAATATCATTAGGTTGTGGCTTTTCTGTCGTAAAGGAACCCTCTATCCAGATTTCACAATGTATCCCTGATTCTTTCAACTTGTTAATAAAATGACATAACTTATCACAAAGAATTTGTCGCCACTCGGATTCCTCAAAAGGTGCAACAAAAAGAGTGTGAAGATCATCAAGAGTCATATTATGAAATCCTGCTTCTAACAAAGAAGGGTATTCTAATGCCATCTAAAAACCTCGACTGAAATCAAGCTCGATCATATAAATAATCAGCAACAACGGTGAGTATTGCACCAGGTGGCCGTTTTTGGACTTCCAAAGAGATAATAGGCCGCAACGGTTGTGGTAATGCCGACGGTAAGACTCAATGCCATATCGTCGCGGGAATTAGGAAGAAATAATACCCATCCGCCAGCTATAGTTTTTTTCACTACTAATAATCATAATCAGCACCTTAGTCCTTCCCCTCTTAAAACATTTTCCTAATGCCTTCAATAAACACATGAAAACTATTTGATCTTTTATTCATCAAATCCAAATGGGGGCCTATATTTCTGGAGCCAACCACTTTTTGATACTTGTCGTTTGTTAACTGTTTTAATTCTTTTGATGGGGAGTGTAAATAATCAGGTGAACGGTATTTTTGACTGCCTTGGTGTTTAGCCAGTCCCGAAATCTTTAGCCCAAGTTCTACCGCCTTTAAATCGGCTAAATACCAGCTTTCCAACTCTCTACAGACGAGACGAACCAAACTGTCGGGTTTATTGGCCTTTTTACACAGTTCAAGCAGTTTCTGCTTAATGGTGTAACAATCACCAGCATCTTGATCCCGTAAAACAATAAATTGACTATTAGGTACTTGATAAGCACGGATTTTCTTAACCAAATTCTTTTCTAAATCCTGTTTACCCTCAAATACAATACAACGATAACTTATCCTAGGTACCAACCTGGGAAGCAAACCATCTAACATTTCTTTTGCGGAAGGCTCTTCCAATAAAAAAACAAGATGTTTCATTGTGGATCAACTCCATTAAAAAAACCTTGTTTCCACAAATAGCCCATCTGATCGCCTTCGGCCATAAAGGCGGCAACCTGTTTATCATCCCTGGCGCGTTTGATCGTTGTGTACCCCTCATTTTTTATGAGCCAGATGACTTCATCCAATTCGAGTGCATTGATAAAATCAGGGGAATGGGTTGAGATAAAGACTTGCCCACCACGATTGGCATACAGACGAAACTCTTCAGCAAGCTCCCATAACAACTTGGGATAAAGTTGATTTTCAGGTTCTTCAAGGCATAATAATGGGTGCTTCAAAGTATCATAGAGCAATACCAAATAAGCAAACATTTTGAGGGTACCGTCGGAGACATGCCGCGCTAAAAAAGGGTCTTTAAAATGTTCATCCTTAAATTTCAATAAAACCCTACCTTCTTCGGTCACTTTTGCGGCGACAGAGTGAATACCGGGCACACGCTGTCTCAATTTTTCTAAAATCTCATTAAAAATAGCTGGGTATCGTTCATATAATCGGTGTGTGACCAAAGACAGGTTTTCACCTTCGCGGGATAAATGTTCAGCTGCTCCGTTTTCTTGAACCTGTTTGGCACTGTTGATATGAAAATCAGAAATGTGCCAAGTTTCAATCCATGAACCCAGTTTCATGATCACAGAAAATTTTTGAAATTGTGCCAGTCCTTTGATGGCAAGAATATCTGGTCGCGCTAACGTTTGCTCTTCCTTTTCAATTTTAGCTTCGAGTACTTCGAGTTCATTTGTCACCACAAATCCTTTACCTCTTGAAAAATCAAGGATTTGTCCGAGTTTTTCCCGTTTAATAATGGGTGTCCCATTTTCATCTTCAATGGCAATAAAATAGGTAAGAGGCTGTTTAAATGAGCTATCGCTCAATTTCATTTCAATTTCGATAGGGCCGTCTGAATTTCTGCTTTTGACTTCACGAAATCCGCCCCGCTTATTTAATGCTTGAGAGATATTGTCTTTGTAAGCGTCTTTGAGAAAGTCAAATACGTCAAAAAACGTTGTTTTTCCGGTGCCATTGGCACCGACAATAACGCACAATTTGGGCATATCGCTCATTAATGTGTCTTTGAAAGCTTTGAAATTTTTCAATCGTATCGATTCAATTTTCATATTTGTGTATAACGATGAGGCTGGAACTGGGGTGTTATAGCGTTTCCCGATTGAATGAAGTACAAATTTAATCGGAGTGCAAAATTTATTTGGCGTCGGAATATTTTTCGTTACAAAATTATTGCGGCAGCCTGATTTTTGTTCCAAATTTATTTTGTTTTCTGCCCGATTTTAGTTCCAAATTGCTTTCTGCCCGATTTTAGTTCAAAAATTTATTTTGCGAGTGCCTGATTTTAGTGAAAAATTTATGACAGCAAAGGTGCAGATTGATAATGTTTTTTGGGAATGCGCCCTTTGCATACCTACTTGACTTATGTGTACTTTATTCAATCGGGAAACGCTATAAATCTGTTGCCAAAAGCTTGAAATATAGAGTGAAAAAAATAACCGAAAATAGCTCAAATTTATAGACTTTAGTTTGCTGCTTGCAGTGAAAACTTTAGTTTGCTGGTCTACGTTCCAACTTTAGTTTGCTGGTCTATGTTACAAGTTTAATAAGTGTAAAGTTTGTTTGCAGTTTCATTTTAGCAAACTAAAGTTGGAACGTAATTCTCGCAAACTAAACGATGAGGCTGGAATCTGGGGAAAGCAGATAGTTCTTCTATCACTTTTATCCCAATCCAAAAAAATTCAATATGCCACGAAATAATCTTTTATAAATGACTTCTGTCTCGGTGTGGACATCATGTTGTTGTTTCAATTGATATTCGCTTCTCATCAGGCGTTGATTCAAGACTTCGCTAATCCGTTGGGAAACTCTTGGTTCTTCTTCGAGTAGGGGCAAAATATCGGCTTGAACGATTTCAAACAAATAAGTTGTCGTCATGGCAATCGCGGTTGCTGTTCTTTCTTGATCCGTTATCAGGGCTATTTCTCCAAAAAAGTTACCCGCCCCTAAACGAGTGACTTCCATCGAGTCATTATTTTTTAATTCAATATAGATGCTGACAACCCCTTCGATAATAATGAATAAGGAATGGCCTGTCTCACCTTGTTGAACAATGGTTTCACCAGCTTGAAAACAATGATAGCGCATTCTCTCGCTCAGGTAAGCTTGATGCGGTTCTGAAAACGCTTGGAAAACGGCTATTTCCTGTAACACGGTATTCGGTTTTATAGCGGCCTCTCGGCCTCTTTCTTTAATCCCTTCAAATGCATGTATTTCTTGTCTTTGCACGGCAGGTAAAATGCCAGCACGCTGCAAATGAATCCAAATGCGCTTGAAAACTTGTTTTTTGTAATCACTTTGCAGGGCATAATTGCCCACATAAAAAGAAACAGAATAGTCAGCGGCCCAATCACTAAATCCGTTAAAAGAGGCACTGGGGCAGGGTTCGTTTAAAATGCCGTAGACAGACAATACGGCATCAAGGAGAATTTTTTCCACTTTATCAGGCGGATGAGCATAATCAATACGAACATTTAAGGCGGTTTTACACGGTTCAGCGGGATAATTGTAGTTATGGATAATGGCTTCTGAGGCTAGACTGTTTGGAATACTCAATATATAGCCATCTTTGGCTAAAATACGGGTTGTTCGCCAAGTGATATCGACTACCTGCCCTTCTGTTATGACTTTACCCATTTGTATTTGAACCCAGTCATCCACTCGAAAAGGGCGTTCTAGGTTAATGACAATTCCCGAAAAAACATTGGCAATATTCACTTGAATGGCTAGGCCGATAATCATCGCCACGACACCTGAAGTGGCTAATAAACTGGTCAGTGGCTGCTCGTAGACAAAAGCAATTATCCCAAAGCAAGCTAACAAGTAGATAATAAAAGACAGAAACAGACGAACGACATTAGGTATCGTGCGGCTCGCGCGTTTTTCTAAGGGATGCCATAGAAAACGTTCTGTCAACAGATTAAGAAGAAAGGCGGGTGTTATCCACCATAACACGTCAAATGTTCTGATAATCGTTTCTAAATAGTAGGTATTGTTTTCGGGGATTAATTTATCTATTAAGATGATTTCACTGGATAATAAAACGACAAAAATTAATATCGCATGAAAAAACAAAATCACTTTTTCAAAAGCATGAAATTTTTTCTCATACAATGCAATTAAAACGAGCATGAGACTGGTTAAGAGCAGTAAATAATTTGCCCAGTTAGGCGGTATCAGTCTTCGTAGGCTAAAATCATTCTTATTAATCTGAATGGCGGCATTGAAGCGAGAATATTCTATCGTACCGGTTTCTACAGTGAGATATTTAATGCTGCCTAAGGCACTTTTTTGAATAATATCTTGAAAAAACAAGGCATGAGTAATAGACCAGTCATAAACGGGACTCAAGACTTGAGCATTTTGCACTTTGTCTAACCAAAAGTCTCCTTTGGAGAGTCCCATGCCTAAGACATCTGTGACATAAATCAGGTTGTCTCGGGTTAAATCACGATGATGAAAACTCACGCCAAGGAAATGTTGTTTATAATAAATATGCTTCGACACAAAGTTCGCTTTAAAACGACCTTTGATTCGATACAAATGGCGTGTTTGAATGCCTTCTTTTTCAACAATAGGCTCATCAAGTGTAATCGGTTCATCCGCGTTGAGAAAATCAATTTTTTGAGTATCAATATCACCTTGAAATCGGAACCATAAATAAAAATCCAACAGATAAGTGAGATTTTTGGTATCAAGCTCACTGATTTCATTCAGTTCGATACCGACATAAACGACATTTGTTTTATACAGATATTTATTGTCAATCAACAACAGATGTTCTTTCTTTAATGCCGCTTCTAGGTTGGCAATGTCATTGATATCACGTACCATTTGTAACTGGGTAGAGGCTGAGATGATATTTCTATTTTTATAAACACCAATTGAAATGGGTTTTTGAGCATTGCCATCCTGATCGAAATAATTCAATCCGCTTACCCCTTCTACGGCATTATCAAGCGTTGTGAGCTTAGCCAGGTAATCCCTAATTTTCTGTCTATCTTCCTTAATCGTTTTGGCTCGCCCCTTAACCGAGGTGTTTTTGATAGCTTCAACAATCACCATAGCGGCATCATAAGCAAAAGCAGTCGCTTCATCTGGTTCTTCTTGATATTTGGCTTGGTAGATTTCTTTGAAATGTTGTGCTTTTTCATTGGCAGTATCAAATATGATAGGCGTGGCGACGTAGAGTCCATTGGTGTAATAACCTGGCCGAACTTTTTCTTTAGGAAAATCATTGAAACCTTGCTGAAAATTGACTGAAGCCAAGTCTTCAGAAGTCATGATTGGATTATGAATACCAGCATCTTTGATTAATTTGACCAGTTTAATCGCTTCCGTCGTATGGGCTGCCAGAAAAATGAGACCCGCACTGTCTTTGACTGTCTGCAAGTTGTCAACAATACCCGTTAAAACCTGATTAATTTGATGATCGTTTTCGTCAAAAGCCCAATTATATTTCACTTCAACACCGAGTTTTTGGGAAGTGTCTTTAAAAACCTGAGCGAGATAATTCCCATGATTACGATCTTTATGAATAAGACTGACTGTCTGATATCCTAAAACTTTTTGTGCATAGTGGGCTAGAAAACGGCCTTGTAAGTTATCATCAAATATTGTTCTAAAGTACCAAGGATTATTTTCAGTCACCTTAACATTAGTGGAACTGGTACTGACGGCTGGAATGCCATATTTGAAATACACTTTTCCACCGCTAATAGAACAAGAACTATAATGATGTCCAATTACGGCAACTGCTTTATTTTGTTTAACAATTTCAAGTGCTTTGGCTTTGGCTTGGATGGGATCATTCTGATCATCAAAAGTATCAAGCGTGATTGTTTTCCCGTTTATTCCCCCTTTTTCATTGATGCTATCAAAATACAATTGAATGGCTTGAACGGTTAATTTCCATGATCTCGCACCTTCACCCGATAAGGGGCCGACAACAGCAATATGTATAGCGTCTTGGATTTTTAAATACTGGTTATAGCCTATCCATAGGAAAACGGATAAAACAAGGGCAATACTCCAAAAGAGTTTGCGCTGTTGAAGTTTTTGTGCGTAAAAACTTGAAGCTCGAATTTGAGTTTGAATTTTAGATTTTGTTTTCAGAAAGGGTTTGCTCATCAGGATTGTTATTTTACACCGCTTATTATAAAGGATGAAAGTTGATTTTGGAAAAATAACGCAAAAGACGTTTTCACGCGCGTAGTGAAGCTTCGCTTCACCGCGCGCGTGAAAAAGAGACACAAAAGACGCAATCATTTAGAGTTCTCTTGAAAAATAGCGTCTTTAGCGCCAAAGCGCGTTTATTTCTATAGGAATGCCTAAAAACGAAAGACAGGATGACATTTCATTGTAGGCGATGCAACCTTTTGTTGGTAGGGGTTGCTTGTTGGTAAAAGCTGCTTGAGCGGGATAGAATGGCTAAAGCCATTACTACACACCCTGTCTTCTGTACGCGCAGATTCAGCACTTTCGGCTTTGGTATGAGAAGGTTCAGTGCTTTCTGCTTGGATATACTCGGCGCGGGAATAAACTTTTGCCTGAAAAACTTTTATCGTTTTTGGCAACCCCAGGTTGCCACCTGGGGCTATTCACATTTTCAGGCTAAAATTTCGCGGAGCGAAATTTTAGCCTGAAAACCCCTACGGGGTTGCGCGTTTTAAGCTTTTTCTGATCGATTTGCCTTCGTACTTTATGCAATCGGGAATGCTTTTAAAAGTTTTTCACGCAAAAGTTTTGCGCGCAAAACTGTATTTCACGCAAAAGTTTCGCTTCGCGAAACTTTTGCGTGAAATGTGAAAAATTGTGCCCGCGTGCAGTATATCAGAAGATTCCGCACTTTCAACATTGTCTTTGGTTTCAGAAGGTTCGCCACTTTCCGCACTGTTTTTGGGCTCAGAAGGTTCAGCACTTTCAGCACTGTCTTTGGGCTCAGAAGGTTCAGCACTTTCAGCACTGTCTTTGGGCTCAGAAGGTTCTGCACTTTCCGAAATTTTCTCGTTTTTGAGGCTTTCGTCACCGTTTAAGCGACTTTCCGTTTCTAATTGGCTGTCATCATGCTTGCTTGAACGATCCTCATTATCCGAAGGTTTACCGTTGTCAGCAGGGCTAACGGCGATGATGTTGACTGTAATGGTATTTTCGTCTGTCAGATTGCCCGCATCAGTCGCTTGAATGTTAAACTAAGCCCCCTACGTCACCGTAAAGGACTCGTCTTCAGAGCACAAGCCGTGAGACTTTCATCTCACACGGCTCCCTTCCCAACTATTGTTATTTGACTGCGTTCCACTCGCCTAT
>QNEL01000069.1 GCA_003645185.1 Candidatus Parabeggiatoa sp. nov. 3 | reverse complement strand
GGGATCCGCCATGCACAATTCATTGATTTGAATTGCTGTTTCGTTGGTAATCTCTTCCCCATAAAACTCGGCATATTGATAAACCGCTTGTAAACCTTCATCTTTCGTCAGATAAGGCGAAAACTGTATGGGTTTCAGTCGTCCCGCTTCCAAATATTCGTGCATAATACTGAGCAACCAAGCGGCATAAGAGCCCGTCACCAGCATGGGAGCCACTTTCGATTCTGAAAGGGAATGATAACTACCCGCCATCGTTTCTATTGCAGGGGCTTTGAACTCTTTATCGGGATAAACAAACTGAGTAATATACTGAAATTCATCTAAAATGACCAAAAAACGCTGTTGATAACAATCCGCAAAACGCTGGGGTGCGGAGCAAGCCTTATCCCACATTAAATCACCACTACCACTGATTTCTCTGTTTTGAAGGAGGAAATCAATATCTCTCACCAAAAGCTTAATCGCATTGGATAAACCGTATTCCTTGATCTCTTCTAAAGACAAAGGTGTTCTGACTAACTCTTCATCCCGTTCCAAAAAAGAAATATATTGTGAGGCAAAAACACAATAATACTTAATCGCTAAATTGGGATACCAAATCTTACTTTCATCAAAAGAAAAATAAAAAGGAATAACGGCCCCGTTTTCACTCCACACTTGATTGAACAGACGTTGTACGATGGCCGTTTTGCCACTTTTACGCCGCGCCAAAATGACTCTTGATTTCGACAATCGCTTGGGAATATTGGCAAGCCATTTATTAAAATTAGTCAACTCTTTTTCGCGCCCCACAAATAAATCAGGATCGCCTATTTTTTCCGATAAAGGATATTGCATCTTGTCTCTCCTTTCAGTTGTCAGTTAGAACATTCTCCCACACCACCCGCTCAAAACCTAAGGCCACCACGCTGATTGTCTGCAACGGCAATGTTTTTTCGTTTTTTTCATTCAGGCGTTTTTCAGAATAAAGCAATTTAAATTTTTTTGATTATAACCGATTTTAGGGACTTTCAAATAAAAGCCCCATTCTTTCTGCTGTTCTCCGCTTTGAAGTGACAATCAGAAATTCTTTAATCAGTGTTAATCATGAGTATCAGTTTAATCAGCGTTCTATTTTCTATAACTTTGATCACTCACCCACATTACAGCACTATTTGATGATTTTATCAAATTAAGCACTTGTCTTAAAAACTAAATTCTTCTTACTACTCATCAAATTTGATTTGTGATTTATCATGCTATACCGGTAACAAACTTTTGCCTGAAAAACTTTTTAATGAGGATGGTGGGCAACAATCTTTACCCACCCTACATAAAAGTTTAATTTATGACGATGCTAAGTATAATAAGCTATTCGTGTGTTGCGCTATCATTTTTTCTTCATCTGTCGGAATCACCCAAACTGAAACTTGACTGTTTAGCGTGCTGATTTTTGGCAGAAATTGTTCATTCGCACTATCTTCTATCTGCACACCTAACCAAGCTGCTGTTTCACAAACTTTTGCTCGAATCGGGGCTGCCCGTTCACCAATACCGGCCGTAAAGACTAAAGCGTCTAAACCACCTAAAGCGGCCGCTAATGATCCGATTTCTCGCCCAATACGATAAACCCATAATTCAATGGCTTCTGCCGCGTGTTGAGAGGGGCTGTTGAGTAAAGTGTGCATGTCATTGCTGATGCCGGAAACACCCAGTAATCCAGATTGGTGATAAAGTAAATCGCTCAGCGTTTTTAAGTCCATGCCCTCATTTAATAAGTGTAATAGGATACCCGGATCAATCGCGCCACAACGGGTGCCCATCGGTAAACCATCTAGGGCCGTAAAACTCATGGTTGTGGCTATACTCTGTCCGGCTTTGATGGCGGCCAAACTGGCACCATTGCCTAAATGGGCTACTATCATTCGCTTTGGTAAATAGCCTGCTACCTTTGGCAACGTCTGAGCAATATATTCATAAGATAAACCATGAAAGCCGTAGCCCCTGATACCTTGTTCGGTTAAAGAGCGGGGTAAGGCAAAAGTGCGGGCAATAGCCGGTTGCGTAGCATGGAAGGCCGTATCGAAACAAGCCACCTGTGGCAAATCGGGTTTGATTTGACGCAAGGCTTTGATAGGTGCAATATTATGCGGTTGATGTAATGGTGCTAATGGAATCAGTTGCTCTAATTCATGAATGATATCGTCATTTGTGAGTACAGGTGCCGTGAATTTGATGCCACCATGTACAATTCGATGTCCAGCAGCAACTAAATTGATATCTTGACGTTGTGCTATCCAATCAAGTAGTACCGAAAAAGCGTTTTCATGAGTCGTTGTGCCTAAATAATCTTTGATTAAATGAGCACCCATGACATCTTTAACTAGAAAAGAAGCCTGGGTACCGATTCCAGTAATATCAATTTGATAAACACGTTCTAAAGTCGCATTTTCACGCGAAGCAAATAGTGAACATTTAATACTAGAAGAACCGGCATTAACGACTAAAATAGCATTATTGCTCATCTGAAAATTCTCCTGATTATTCTGTGAATCATTTTGATTGATTTTCAAAAGGGCGAACACGTAGGGGCGAACCTTTGTTATCGCCCTCAAATTAATGAAACGCTCATAATTTATTTGATAGTGGGTTATCTCTTTGGTAGTGGGCTAACAAGAGTGCAAGGGCACATGATGCCATACGACTCAATACCGTATCAGCGCGACTCGTCAAAGCAATGGGTACTCGTGCCCCTAGCACGATACCGGCCGATTGCGCTTCGGCCATATATTCCAATTGTTTTGCCAACATGTTGCCTGCTTCCAAATCGGGAGCCACTAAAATATCCGCTTGTCCAGCCACTGGGGATTCAATCCCTTTAATCTGTGCAGCTTCTTCAGAAACCGCATTATCAAAAGCTAAAGGGCCATCAATGATGCCACCTGTGATTTGTTTACGATCTGCCATTTTACATAAAGCCGCAGCTTCCAAAGTCGAACGCATTTTCGGATTAACGGTTTCTATCGCTGACAAAATCGCCACTTTCGGATTTTCCACCTTTAAAGCATGGGCTAAATCAATTGCATTTTGTACAATATCACGTTTCGTTTCTAAAGAGGGTTCAATATTAATCGCCGCATCCGTCACAAACAAGGGACGAGGATAAGTCGGTACGTCCATGAGAAAAACATGGCTCATTCGACGATTGGTAAGAATGCCCATTTGTCGTTGTATGGCGGCCGACATTAATTCATCCGTGTGCAAACTGCCTTTCATCACGGCTTCAACTTCCCCAGAACGCGCCATAGCAACGCCTTTAGCCGCAGCCTCATGGCTATGTTCCGTATCAATTATACGATAAGGTGATAAATCAAGTTCTTCCACTTCAGCCACTGCTTGAATTTTGGTTTCAGGCCCAACAAACACGGGTACAATCAAATGGCTATGGGCCGCATCAATTGCACCTTTCAGCGAATTAGCATCCACCGGATGCACGACAGCCATCGAAATCGGCTCAAATTCCTTTGTCATATTAATCAAACGTTGCAATTGCGTACCAGGGTGATTCAAATAAAATTTTGGCAACATCGCTCGCGGACATTTGATTTTTAGAAGTGGCGCGTACATATCGGCAACGCCACTATAAACGACTTCCTGATTTTGGTTAAGGCAGTGACAATCAAAAATAACACGATGCCCTTCCTCAATTTTTTCCTTGACGGTTATTGTCACCGTAACGGTATCAGCCAGTGCTACCGGCCGTTTAAACTCAAAGGATTGTCCACGATAAACCGTTCCAGGGCCGGGTAACTGGTTACCCAACAGATTTGAAAGCAAGACACCACTCCACAAACTGTGTCCCATGATCTTTTGAAAGTCACTCTGTTGAGCATATTCAAGATCAGTATGAGTCGGATTGACATCACCTGAAAGAATCGCAAATAAATGGATATCTTCGGTGTTTAAGGTGCGAGTGAGTGTAGCCGAATCACCTATTTTGATTTCATCATAGGTTTTATTTTCAAGAAATTCCATAGTCAGTTATCAGTTATCAGTTATCAGTTATCAATTCCACGCAAATACTTTATTTCACGCTTAAGTTTCGCTTCGCTAAACTTAAGCGTGAAATGTGAACCGAAGAGAGGCTACGCTAAAAGTGAAATGCGAAACAGTCTTTCTTGTAGGGGGCCGGTAACGTGTTTTTAAAGCCCACATTCTGACAGTCTTTCTTGTAGAGGGCCGGTAACGTGTTTTTAAAGTCCACCATTCTGATTTATGAATCAGTGTTAATCATTTAGAGTCTTCACCCTTAAAAAAACTGCCCCCCATGACTCCCTGCCACCGCGCCCATGACAGTGATAAGGCTGATACTTAACAATATCCAGTGCATGCGTTGAATTAGGGCAAACGTTTTTTCAGGTTCTTGTTGTGCCTTTTGTAAAAACCAACGATGCAAGAATAAGGGTTCGAGAACAAATAACATCAAGGTAAAAAGTACCCAAATAACCGTCATGGCATGTATCCACCAATACGTGATGCGTGTGTAAAGGTGCCAGCCTTCAATGAAATAGAGCATGTAAAAACCGGTTAGCCCGGTTAATAATGTCGTTATCCGTGCTTGCCAGGCAAAACGTCTTTCGACTTTTTCAAAAAAGGCGACTTTATCTTCGGTTCGACTGAATTCATTGACAGCCTGTAATAATACTGTCGTTACCATTGACACGCCGCCAATCCACATCACAACGCCCAGTACATGCAATGCACGGGCAATCATAAAACTATCTAAATACATATCAATTAACCTTGTTTTTATAAGTTTGTTTTTATAAGTGAAAATGAAATATGCCCTAGTTAAAATATATAGCATTTTTCGATTGGGTTAAATACATTTTTATGCAACCCTAGGTTGCACCCTCATCGTTATACATAAATCAAAATGTATTTCACATTTCACATTTCACGCTAAAGTTTCGCTTCGCTAAACTTTAGCGTGAAATAAAGTTGCGCGCAACTTTTGCGTGAACCTTCGATCTGCGAAGCTAAATGTGAAATGGTGGGTAACGGGTTTTTAAAGCCCACCACGCCATCAATGTAGGGTGGGTAACGGGTTTTTAAAGCCCACCACGCCATCTCATTAAAAAGTTCAGTTTGTTACCGCGCTAAAATAGCTAAAAGCTCAAGTCAGGTGGTGGTGACTAACCTTTCACACCAAAGTTTTTGCCAAAATTTGCCGCAAGGATTTTTACTTGCAGCAAAAGCGCAAATTATATTTCACGCAAAAGTTTCGCGAAGCGAAACTTTTGCGTGAAATGGTGGACAGTATACACCCGCTTTGTCATTATTTTTGACGCTCTTTAGCAAGCTTTTTTTAATATTCATTCCATCTATTATTTATTTATTTGCCCTGACGACATGTCAAGCAATTTATACGATCCATGCATTTTTAATCACACCCTTATATAATTATATAATTCAAAACGATCTTACCATTTAAAAATAACCTATAATCAAACCAATTCATGAGCAATTGTTAAAAGGATAACAAATCAATACTTTTAAATCTCTCACTTGACTAATCTTCTCCGAATCAGAAGTTGATAACTGATAACTGATTTCCACATTTCACGCGCAAAAACTTTTGCGTGGAACTGACAACTGAGTAACTGATTATGCGAAAATTTTCATCTTATGGGCCGATTGAACCGGAACTACATTATTACGTGCCTCGTCAAGAATTGATAGACGGGGCAATTCAACACTTATTGGGCGATAATCCTGACAACGGGGGACAGTACATCAGCGTCTGGGCCCCTCATCAAACAGGCAAAACGTCGCTCATGTTAGATGTGTTCTCAACACTTAAACAGAACACACAATTTGATGTGGCTATCCTCTCTTTGCAAAACCTGATTAATCTGAGCGATGTCAATCAGGTGGCTCAATTCATAGCAGGGGAATTGATAGACATTTTGGATTTAAAGCACTTAACTATCAATACATTAGAAGATTTTCATCGGTTGTTTGAGCAAGGCAGTCTCAATAAGCCCTTGATTTTGATTCTGGATGAGTTTGATGCGCTTGAACCGGCCGCTATCGCTGGGTTAGTCGCTGTTTTTCGCCATATTTACCTCAGTCGTCAGAACCAACAAAACAAATCCTTTGCAGAAAAGGATTATCTGTTACATGGCATGGCTTTGATTGGGATACATGCCGCCTTGGGTGTGGAAAATGTTGATGTTTCGCTTTTCAATATCCAGCGCAGTGTCCATATTCCTAATTTGACGCATGATGAGGTGATTGATCTTTTTAATCAGTATCAACAAGAAAGTGGGCAAGTGTGTGAACCAGAGGTTGTAGAACGTATTTGGTATGAATTTCAAGGGCAGCCTGGTTTAACTTGCTGGTTCGGGGAATTGTTGACGGAAAAGTATAATCAAACTACCGATCAACCCATTACGATGGCCAATTTTGAAGGCGTTTATGTCGCTGCGCTTGATTTGTTGCCTAATATCAACGTTTTGAACATCATCAATAAGGCAACACAGGCCGATTACAAACCATTTGTTTTGGAATTGTTCCAAACTGGAATGAAAATCAAATTGATTTATGATGATCCGATTTTCAATGTGCTTTATTTGAATGGTGTTGTTTCTACTGAACAAGTCAGTTTGGGTGAAAATGATGTCAAGTTTTCTTGCCCTTATGTGCAAAAGCAATTGTTCGGCTATTTCGCCAGAGAACTGTTTCAGGGAATGGATGACTTATACGATCCATTTGAGGATTTGTCGGATACCATCACTGATGAGAGTTTAAACATTCGGCGGTTGCTACAACGCTATGAACAGTATTTGCAAGCTAATCGGGAGATGGTTTTGAAAAATGCGCCGCGTCGTCAGAAGGATTTGCGTGTGTTTGAAGCCGTTTTTCAGTTTCATCTTTATGAATATTTTAACAGTTTTCTGAGCAGTTATGAGGCACAAGTTCAGCCCGAGTTTAACGTCGCAAGCTCCGTTACTTCGTTTCCAACTGGGAATGGCGCGATTGATTTATTGATACGTCATGCGGGGCAGTTGTTTGGGATAGAATTAAAGAGTTTTGCCAATCAACGAGAATATCGTAACGCGCTCACTCAAGCGGCGAAATATGGAAAACAGTTAAAAGTGACTGAAATCGCGTTAGCCTTATTTATTGAAACGGTAGATGAAACCAATCGTCAGAAATTTGAAACAGATTACACTGATCCTGAAACAGGTGTTATCGTGCATCCTCAATTTGTGCAGACGGGTTAAAAAAACGACAAGGAGACTTTTTAACATTTTGGGTAATATGACATTAATGTTCAAAAAGGAATAGAATAGATAGAACACTGATTGCACTGATTATTATGATTAACACTGATTAAAAAAATCAGCGTGAATCATGACAATCATGATAATCAGCGTTCTATTCCAAGCATGGCAGTGGGATCGTTAAATATCCCACTGCCCATAACCAAGAAGATCAAAAATGATCAATCCAAAATCACACTATTCATTGTTCAAGTGGCTAATAACCGCTTTTACAAGGGAATTTTTTGAACATTATTGTTCCCGATATCAAAAAAAGCTCACGAGACTCACATAACGAACTTCATAAAGGCTATGCTCTAATCCATTTCACGCAAAAGTGTTGGCGTGCAAACACTTTTACGTGAGATATTATAACTTGATGATCACGTTTTTTGTAAACCGTTGATTAAAAAAGAAATATTCTTTTAAGGCCTAAAACTTAAATTCCTTAATAATCAATGATTTGTATATATAGACACTCAATCTGTGACTGCCGCAAAGCCAAATAACATCAAAAACTTGATCATCGAGTATAAATAATTTTTGTCGTTATATATTGTAGTTATAAACCGATTTTAAAAAAAAACTTGATCATTGAGTCAAAGCCTCAAATAATAAATAATCACCTTTTAAAATGTTAGATTCTGATGCGACTATATTGCTTCGCAACAATCAAACTAAACTAAAGTTGATCTCGCATAGCAAAGAACGAAGTCTGAACTGCAATTCAAAAATTGATCTCGCATAGCGAAGAACGAAGTCTGAACGCCAATTCAAACTAAAGATAGGAATGGTGGGCAAGCGTGCTGTAGGATTCAGGAACAATATTTAAGAAAGTGGCGACAGCCATCCCACCCTACGAGAATTTAAATTCTTAAAATGAACAAGCATCAAGTCAAAATTAGAATTGCAGGGCCCTTGTAGTTAGTTGCAGCATAATTTTTGGCTTTTATGCTATATAGCGTTTCCCGATTGAATGAAGTACAAATTATTTGAGTTAAAAATTTATTTTGCTGTAACTTTTCGTTCCAAATTTATTTTTCTGTAACTTTTCGTTCCAAATTTATTTTGCGGTTTTTTTCGTGCAATTTTTCGTTCCAAATTTATTTTGCGGTTTTTTTCGTGCAATTTTTCGTTCCAAATTTATTTTGCGGTTTTTTTCGTGCAATTTTTCGTTCCAAATTTATTTTGCCTTGGTACATAAGTGTACTTGATTCAATTGGAAAACGCTATATATTATTCATAATATCATGCCATGTTTCTAAAAATGAGAAACCACTTATTATCAATTACCCATAACAAAAAAGGATTCAACATGAATACCATCAAGTCTTTAATTGCAATTGTTTTATTACTCACGCTTATCTCTTCTTTAGAGAGCGTTCACGCGGCGACGGATTGTGCCGCACAGAGTGATATGTCTACAGCAGAGTGTAATGCACTGATTGCGCTCTATACGAGTACCAATGGGGCAGCTTGGAGTGATAGTCCCGATAACCAGTGGAATCAGGATAATTCACCCTGTAGTTGGACGGGTGTCACCTGTAGTGGGCTGAATGTCATTGAAATTAATAGAAACTCACAAGGTTTAGATGGCACGCTCCCTGATTTAAGTGATTTAAATAGTTTACAAAATCTTTACCTCAGTAGTAACCAATTAACGGGTGGTATTCCTGATTTAAGTGCTTTAACCAATTTACAATATCTTTACTTAGGTGAGAATCAATTAACGGGAGATATCTCTGATTTAAGTAATTTAAACAATCTAACAGAACTTGGGTTAGATAACAATCAATTAACAGGCGATATTCCCACTTTACCTACCAGCCTAGTTAATACCAATCTAGGTTACAATACACTCACTGGCGAAACGGGGAATACTGCCACAATTAAAGATTCAGATTGGAAAGATACCCAAACTGTTCCTCCAACTAATTTAAGTACAACGGTTTTATCTGATAACAAAATCAGAGTAAATTGGACTCTAATCCCCTATCAAACTGATGGTGGTTATTATCAAGTTAAATATGCCACCACCTCTGGAGGCCCGTACACCAATGCGGTCACTAAAACTGCTGATAAATCCGTTAATAATGATACGGTTACCGGTTTAACGCCAGCGACAACCTATTATTTTGTGATGGAAACTTATACGCAGGCACATGGTAGCCAACAAAATGCTTTAACCAGTATTCACAGTGCTGAAGTGATAGCGATAACTCTTTCTTCTACAACCTGTCCATCTGGAAATACGGCTTATGTGGATAAAACCGCAACGGGTGTCAATGAGGGGAGTAGCTGGAATGATGCTTTTACTGAACTTTATTTGGCTCTTAAGCCCACTTATTTAAGTTATTGCACCAACGTCACAGAAATCCATGTTGCACAAGGCACTTACACGCCCGGAAATCTACGAACCGATACCTTCCAATTAGCCAACAACTTAGCCATTTACGGTGGCTATCCTACTGGCGGTGGTACCCGCAATTCTGATCCGGCTACTAATAATACTATACTCAGTGGTAACATGGGTAATGTCAATACGCATGCTGATAATAGCTATCATATTGTCACTGCAAATAATACCGATAATACTGCTATTTTAGATGGCTTTACCATCCAATTTGGTAGAGCAACTAAAAGTGGTAGTGGTGTGTGTAATACAAATCATGATGGTCGTTGTGGAGCCGGCATATTGAATATTAAAGGCAAACCGACTTTAGAAAATTTAATCTTAACTAAGAATACTGCTTTTCAAAGCGGTGGCGGCATGGCCAATCTAAAAGCTGGGGCTAGCCCGATTTTAGATAACGTCAGTTTTATTAGCAATACCGCTTCTAAACATGGCGGTGGCATTTTTAATGAGACAGATCAATTAACGATTTCTAATGCTATTTTCAAAGGTAATAAAGCTCAAACCGCTAAAGGAGGGGGTATTCATATTAATGGGGGTACACATACATTAACCAATGTGATTTTTAGCGGCAACAAAGCTATTGATGGTGGCGGACTATGGAATCAAAATGCCATTTTATCGACTTTAACCAATGTGACTTTAAGTGCTAATCAACCCACTGGTATAACTAATAAAGCAAGCTCATTGCTTCTTTCCAATGTTATTTTATGGGAAAACCTCAATCAAGAAATTACCAATAATAGCACGGTAACCGTTAATAATAGCATTATCAAAGGTTCTAGTGGTAGCAACTGGTGGACAGATAATGGCATCACAGATAATGGCAATAACTTAGATGCTGACCCATTATTTGTTCTACCCGTCTCTGGTTCAACGCCAAATACGAGCGGCGATTTGCATTTAAATTCAGCCAGTCCAGCAATAGATGCGGGTACAAACACTAACTGCCTCAATGCTGATTTGGATGGCATAACTCGACCTCAAAATGGGACTTGCGATATGGGTGCCTATGAGGCAGACACATCTTTCGCAGCGACTGGCTTAATAGCCACTGCCGTTTCAGAAACTCAAATCAATCTGAGTTGGACTGATAACAGTAATAATGAAACCGGCTTCAAAATAACCAGAAAGGGTAGTTTAATCAATACGACATCCGCTAATGCGACAAGCTACAATGATACTGCTTTAACTTGTGGCACAACATATCATTACTCAGTTCAAGCGACTGATGGCACTAACGATTCAACGGCTGACACAACCAGTGCAACTACCCAAGCCTGTCCTGTTGTTGTAACGCCATCAGTTCCTGTTATCTCTCCACCCACAGTCTCTTATAAACTAAGCATTGAGAAAACAGGTAGTGGACAAGTGACTGGAGAGGGCATTGATTGTGGCAAGGATTGCTTACAATATTTCAACGAAGGTACAGAAGTGCTATTAACCGCAACGCCCACAACGGGTTGGGAAGTGAATTGGGGTGGTGATTGTGACAATGACGGCAAGATCATCATCGACAGGGATAAAAGCTGCACGGCAAACTTCAAACCATTATTTGCCTTAACCCTCCAAAAGAGTAGAAATGGCACTGTCGCTTACAAAAATGCTGACTGTAGTGGCAATACTTGTACGCTTGTTAGTGGTAGCCAAATTCAAATAACGGCAAGCCCCAATGAAGGCTTTACTTTCACGGGTTGGCAAGGTGATTGTGTTGGAACAGAAAACCCTATCAGCATTACCCTAACCGATAATATGGATTGTCAGGCTCAATTTGCCAAGCCTTCCCAAGCCTTATTGACATTCAATATGACAGACAATGTTAATGGAAGCGTCACTTACGCCAATACTGATTGTCATGCTGATAAGTGTACCCTAGCGAGTGGTAGCCAAATTCAAATGACAGCCATTCCCAATGCCGGTTTTAGTTTCACTGGCTGGCAAGGTGATTGTGCTGGAACAGAAAATCCTCTAACCCTTACTATAACGGCTAACATGGATTGTCAGGCTCAATTTGCTCAGCTTTCTCAACCTGTTACTGATACCAAAACACCCATTCCGGCTGCCCCTGATCCAGCCCCCCCAATTCTTCCTCAAATCGAAGAACTCGCCGTAGACGGTAACGGCGATGGCATTTTAGACAACGAGCAAATCTACGTCATCACAATTCCTGATGCGGTGACGGGTGACTATTTAACTTTAGCGACTCATGTAGGTTGTCCGATAGCTCTCATTTCTGCGCTCACGGAAGAAGAACAAGCAACTCAAAATGAGACGTATGGATTTCCTCAAGGCTTAATGTACTTTGAACTACAGTGTACGCAAGCGAATGTCGCGATCTATTTTCATGGTGTCCGCACACAGCGGACTCGTCCCATTTACCAAAAATATGGCCCGATTGTCCCTGGCGATTTCAGTACCACCACTTGGTACACTTTGCCCAATGTGACTTTTGGTACGACACACATTGAGGGAAAATCGGTGGTCACAGCCCATTTTACCCTGACAGATGGTGAATTGGGCGATAATACGGGGATAGACGGGCGGATTGTTGATCCGGGTGGATTGGCTTTCACTGAAAATGTTGAAAACGTCATTAGTTTTATCGCCAAAACCTTCAGTGCCTCAAGAAAAGCGGGCATCGCCACCATTACCGTTAATCGTAATGGTTTGCCTGGAGAATTGTCTGTTGATTATGCCACACTTGATGAGACGGCAAAAGCCGGACAAGATTATCAAGCGGTGAAGGGTAGCTTGACTTGGGCTAATGGTGAACGCGGTGATAAAACTTTCACAATACCGCTGTCTCATGATGCCAACGTTGCTGCCATTTTGAAACTCCGTTTAAATCATTTGACTTTAGTCGAAGGGGCCGTTTTAGGCATTGAAACCGCAACATTGACTATCACTGATGATGATGTGCTGGCTACTATAGCCCCTGCTCAATCTGTACCAATTTTGTCATCACTACGCCCTTCGCCACTCAATACTCTTTATCAAGGACAATATCAACTCATTACGGATGACATCGTGATAACAGAAGAGGGGAGTGTCTCCCAATTAACTTTTGCTGCCCATGTTGAAAATCAGGGTTTAGTCTCTAATTCCATTTTACGGGATACCGCAACGCTAACGGGTGGCACTTTAAGCGGTTTCATCGAAAATCAGGGCATCATAACGGATGTCAATTTTGTCGGTGGCGCTATCACTGGTGGCACATTAGCGGGTACGATTACAAATAACAGTCAAGTCGGCGGTATTATCCAAGATGTGCAATTAGCGCCTAATACCACTCTCAGCGGTGGCAAAATCGGGGGTATGATTACGGCTGCGGCTGATAGTACAATCCAAGATGTACAACTTGATGGCGAAACGATTCTGATGGGTGGCACCTTGCGTGGTGAAATCAGTGGGGTTCCCGAACAGTCTGCCCAAATCGGTGCGGTGAGGGTGGCACCAGGTACCAGATTATCTCATGTGCGCCTCAGTCCCACGGTGCAATTACCGATTGATCTTGTATTAGGTGATGGGGTAATACAACCCGCTGATCCTGATAACCCCACGATGGCAGACTTTGGGATTGAAGCGGCTGAAATAGCCCACTTAGATGCGAAACGATTGAATGAAATAGAACCCTCAGCCTTAAGTACCTTTTCAGCGCAAGACATTGAGCAAATCCCGCCAGAAACCTTTAGTGCGATCAAACCTGAACAAATGACGCATTTTACGGCTGAAGCGTTAGGTGGATTAACAATAGCGCAATTTGAACAACTGCCGACTGAAGCCTTCGGCGGTTTAACATCAGAAAATATGGGCGGATTACCAACAGAGGTGTTAAATGAATTAACACCACAACATTTGAAGGCCTTCAATGTCGTTGAATTTCAAAGCCAACACAGTGAGGATATTTCTAAAATAGTCAATAACTTAGATGCGAATCAGGTGATACCTGCCGATGTCATTGAATTATTATCGCCTGATTGGGCACTTGATCCCAAAACGGGTGCCTTAACCGCCCCAGCAGGTGCTAAACTGACACTGCAAAGCTTGCCACCCCCCGCCGATTTACCGGCCCAAGTGGCTTTACCAAACTTACCGAATCTGAGCAAAGGCTTTGGTTTAGGTGGCAAAGGCACGCCCGTCGAAGACGGCATGAAACACTCTTTAGAAAACGAAAATTTAGCCGATTTTATACTTTTCCAAGATGATAAAGGGATTTTAAATGTCGTTGGCACAGGCGATTCGGCGGGTCAAAAATACACTTTTATCCCCGATGTTAACAATGTGATTCAAGTGGAGCAAGATAAGATTCCCATAGGCTTATCTGTCAGTGACGGCGGTTTTTATCAGATCACCACGCCAGAAGGACAACAATATCGCGTGATTCCAGCACCTCAAAATCCGGTCGCTTTATCAGAAGTGCTTGGAGACGCAGAAGTCACACTTGGAGTAGGTGGTGATGTGTTATTGGTCTACGAGCAAGAGACAACAACGCGGCGACGTAGACAAGTTCATCAAGTGCTGATATTTGATCCTTTTGTTGAACCGCCGCCTGAAGAGTTTTGTCTAGAAATTGCGCCAGAAGAATTTGTCTGCGATTTTGACAATGTGCCAGAAGAACTGCGACCAGGCCTTCACTTTCCACCCAACACACGCGATAAAAAGGGGCCACAAACGACAGCACGGATAGTCTATCAAAATGGCACAGCGCAAAACGTACAAGCCACCTTACTTGATCCGGATAGTTTTATTAAAGAGGGTTTTAAATTTGAAGGCGTAGAATCCATTCTTTTCAATGCCAATGGCACCTTTAAAGTCGTCCATCAAGGTAATCCCTACCTCATTGTGCCTAACTTTAACATTGAAATAAGAGAAGTGGCAGAGGCCGTTAAGCCGAGTATTGTTCTCAACGATAATGAGACGCTAACCTACAAGATTCTCCTTGAAACTCCTGACAAAGCCACTCGAAAACGTCGCATAGTTCATCAAGTGCTTATTTTTGATCCGTTTATCGAACCCATACCAGAGAAATTTTGTCAGGAAATCCTACCTGGAGAATATCTCTGTGACTTTGATAACGTGCCAGCGGAAATATAGCGTTTTCCGATTGAATGAAGTACAAATCATTTGAGTGAAAAATTTATTTTGCTGCCCTCTTGGCCCTCTTTTCGTTCCAAATTTATTTTGCAAATGCTTGATTGGAGTGCAAAATTTATTTTGCTGCCTGATTTTCAAATTTATTTTGCGGTTCGATTTTCTTAATATAACTGTACTTTATTCAATCGGAAAACGCTAGAAATCAACCACCAGTCTTATGATTAGAATGGTTTTTTTTGATATCCTTACCACCAAGCAGGTTTATTTAAGTCATTGAAAAGTGAGTATAACGAAAATGACAGGAATAAAGCAATAAACATAACAATATCAATTGGTTATTAGTTTATCCCCGTAATTCGTTGTAAGTACTGAACCATAAATTTTCAGGTATTTAAAAAAAAGAAAGGGGGCCTAAATTTCAAAAGGGCTAAAAAATGAATTTATTTTTCTGAACCTCTATAGAACGTCATGATTTACGCTGATATCGATTAATTATGTTCAACCTCAATCTACCCACTACAAAAAATGTATTATTAAACACGAATAACGGAGACTTTTCATGAAATCAGCCCTTTTCGTTTTTTTATCCAGTTTATTGAGTTCTCTCACTCTCCATGCCGAAATCACCCTTGATGGTACTTTAGGCTCCCGTATTGCCTTAGAGGGGCCAGACTACACCATTGGCGCAAAATTAGGGCAACAACACGGTAGTAATCTGTTTCACAGCTTTGAGAAATTTAACCTTAATGCCACTGAAAGTGCCACATTCTCAGGCCCTAACCACATTAATAGCATTATCAGTCGTGTCACTGGCGGTTATGCTTCCAGTATTGATGGCACACTCCGCAGCCTAATTCCCAATGCGGATGTTTACTTCATTAATCCGGCTGGCATTATGTTTGGAGCCAATGCCAAACTGGATGTGCAAGGTTCTTTTCATGCCAGTACGGCTGACACGCTCCATTTGCAATACGGTGGTGAATTTAACGCTCGCCATCCTCAAGAGAGTTTATTGACAGTTTCTCCCATTGAAGCGTTTGGTTTTCTCACGGATTCTTCAGCAGCCTTGCATATTCAAGGGAGTCACATCGAGGTACCCGCAGGAAACCGTCTTTCTTTTCTTGCTGGCAACCTACAGATTAATCAAGCCAAGTTAACGGCTAATGGCTGAAATTTGCATCTAGCCAGTATCGCGCAAGCTGGCAAAATTCAATGGCAACCTGAAGAATCCATATCGTCCCTTCAATTAGGTGATATCACAATACGTGACTCACAAATGATAACGACAGGTAAACCGGCAGGAGGTGATATTGATATTCACGCCAGTCATTTATTAATAGAAAACAGTAGTTTAGAAGCGAATACGATTAGCAAAAAGGGTAAAGATATAGATATACAAGTTGATAACCTGACGATAACCCATGGTGGGCGATTAAGCACGACAACCTTTGGTGCTGGCAACAGTGGAGATATAAAAATTAGAGCCACAGATAGCATCCGTCTGTCTGGTATAGGCAGTCAGGGGCAAGGTAGTGCTCTTATTGCTAATTCCGGTTCTTCCCGTGTCAAGTGGGTAACAGGTGATGGTGGCACAATTGAATTACAAGCACGCCAATTAGAATTAACGGATGGCGCACAAATAGGCGCAACCACCTTTGGTTCAGGAGATGCTGGCAAAATCAATCTCAAAATAGCCGAGCGCATCACCTTTTCTGGTGAAGATAAACGAGGCATTTCCAGCGGCATTTTAGCCTTGACAACGCATACCGGTTCTGCTGGCAATATTGAATTAGAAACAAACCAATTCATTCTCAGGGAAGGTACCCGAATAAGCACTCAAAGCAGTGGTTCGGGGCAAAGTGGCGATATTCAAATTCAAGTCAGCGATTTAGTCCGTTTAGAAGGAATGAACAGTGCTGGCGAAGGCAGTTTCATTATTGCCAATGCCTCTGGCGATATTGACAACGCGGGCGATGGCGGCACAATAGCCTTGACAGCCGGACACTTACAATTAAGCGATGGCGCACAAATAGGCACAGCCACATTTGGAACAGGGCAAGGGGGGATGCTCAATATTAATGTGAGTGGTAACGTGAACTTTTCGGGTGAAGACAATACCGGTTTTCGCAGCGGCCTGTTTACCACCTCCGACTTTGGTGCAACCGGTAACGCGGGCACTATCCGGTTAAATGCGGGCAATTTAAGCCTAACCGACAAAGCCGAAATCAACGTCAGTACTCTGGGAAATGGACAAGGTGGCCATGTAGAAATCCAAGCCGACACACTGACTTTGACTGAAAATAGCACCATCACTGCCCAGAGCGAAAGTCAGAGCAATGCAGGGCATTTAGTGTTAAAAATAGCCGAACAACTCAAAATGCGTAATAGTGCTATAACAACCCAAGCAAATAGTGCCGATGGCGGAAACATCCTGCTCACCACACCCAGTTACTTATATCTGGTTAATAGTCAAATCAGCACCAGTGTCAATGAAGACTTTGGTAGTGGAGGCAACATCACCCTGAAACCTGAATTTTTGGTGTTAGATAACAGTCAAGTTTTCGCCAAAGCCAAAAAAGGACAAGGTGGTCATATCGACATCACCACGACAGGCATTTACCATTTTTCTGGAGAACCCTTAACAGACGTTATTAATGCGTCATCCGAATTAGGGGTTGATGGTATCGTCACAGTTAACTCGCCAGACGTGAATTTAGATGAATTTCTGGTTGTCTTACCAGCCAGTCCCATTGATGCTCGTCTTAAGGGTTGCGATATACAACAAGAGATCGAAAATCCCAGTACTTTCAGGATAACTCAGACACATAAGAGACCCCCTCTGATTCAATAAAACAGTTCAGCAGATCATGCGGCCTTAGTCATCATTTCGTCAATTTCTCTCACTGTTATATTAATGGGCCGGTGCCGAGTTGTACGTTCGACATCGGTTCAAGCGATTTATTTTGCGGCGATTGGAATGTTATTTTGCGGCGATTGGAATGCCTGTAATTTTGCGGCGATTGGAGTGCAAAATTTATTTTGCGGCGATTAGAGTGCAAAATTTATTTTGCGGCGATTGGAGTGCAAAATTTATTTTGCGGCGATTAGAGTGCAAAATTAAATTTCTTTTGCTTTGGCTCGATTGATTGAGATTGATAATGACCTTTTTTTGGGAATGCGCCCGTTGGAACGTAAAAGAGCAAACTAAAGTTGGAACGTAAAAGAGCAAACTAAAATTGGGTTGCCCCAATTTATAGCATTTTTCGTTTGGGTTAAATACAAAAAGGGCAACCACAAGGGCTTGCCCCTACGAAGGCTGTATTTAGCTTCGCTGACCTTCGGTTCATGCAATCGGGAAACGCTATAAAAGGAAGAACACGACCGCCAAAAATCCATTTTAACAGGATTTTTGGGCACACTAAAAATAATGGGGCTTTTCCATAACCAGGCAGTGGGCTCATTGAATAGGATTGATTCAAATACATCAGTGCGTTCCCATTTAAGAATCCCAGTGCCCATAACCAAGAAGGTAATAAATGATCAATCCAAAATCACACGATTCACTGTTCAAGTGGCTAATAACCGCTTTTACTAGGGAATTTTTCACACATTATTTTCCCGATATCACAATAGGAGAATATAGCTTTATTGATAAAGAATTTATTAGCAAATACGAAACGCTGAAAGAGAGTCTGAAAGGCGATTTGTTTTTGGCAATGGAGGTTGAAATTGACGGGATACTCCAGGAAATCGTGATCCAGATCGAGCATCAAAGTGAAAGAGAGGATGTTTCAAAGCGTGTCTACGAATATGCCTGTTATGCGTGGCTCTTGAAAAATAAACCCGTCTGGAGTATTGTAATTTACACGGATGAGGCTATATGGCGGAAACAGGTTACAGACAGATTTTGGTACGCCTTTGATAGCAAAAACGGAAAGCAGTATCATCATTTCGATGTCATCAAGGTGAAAGCGGAAAAGAGTGCTGCTCTGATCCGGAAACATTCTCTGATGTGCAAACTGCTGGCGCTGAAGGCTGATGACAGGCAAACCGATCCAGATGAACTGGTTTCTGAAATATACCGCACTGCGGCAGCAATGAAAGATGAACTCACTAATGAGCAATTGCTCCTGATTGATCAGTGGGTAGGCTTTTACAAAAAAGTCTCCGAACAGAGGCTTGACAAGATTAAAAAGGAGAGCAAGATGAGCTTTATAGAAACCACAATCACTGAACATGTTTATAATCAGGGATGGATTAAAGGCGAAGCAAAGGGCGAAGCAAAGGGCGAAACTCAGGGCATCAAAAAGATGGCAAGAAACATGCTGAAAATAGGGATAGATGTGAAAACCATCACTCAGGTAACCGGCTTCAGTGAAAAAGAAGTCAAACAACTGAAAAGCTTGTAATAAGAATAAGGGCTTGTTGGGGCGAATATCGTAGAGACGCACTGCCGTGCGTCTCTACTTTTAACAGCATCGAAAGCATCTTTAGGAATGAGGCTTTAATAACTTGGGAAACTTGTCAACCAAACCTGACAGGTTTTCTTTCGCCTGTCAGGTTTAGTTTATAATCAGGGATGGATTAAAGGCGAAGCTCATGGAAGAATTGAAGGCAAAGCAGATGGCAAAACCGAGGGCGAAGCAGAAGGCAGAAAAAAGACTGCAATAAACCTCCTGAAAATGGGAATAGATATGGAAATCATCACTCAGGCAACCGACTTCAGTAAAGAAGAAATCAAACAACTGAAAAGCTTGTAATAAGAATAAGGGCTTGTCGGGGCGAATAGAGTAGAGACGCACGGCTGTGCGTCTCTACTTTCTTCAAAACCGCCAGACACACTCTTTTAAAATCTTATAAAAGAAAGAGATTAGATAGAACGCAGATTATCATGATTATGGCCTGATTTACACTGATTAAAAATCAGCGTAGATCATGATCATCAGTGTCATCAGTGTTCTATCAATATCACCGTCTCACTCCTTTCAGTTGCCTCACTTCCCTCAATTTTGCCGCTAAAACCAATTTATCTTCTGGTTTCTCTAAGTTGATATCCCAAACGCGCAACCATTCCTGATGGGCTAAAACTTCTGCTAATTGTTTTCTGGTTCGGGCTCCACTAATCACGACATCTACTAAGGGGGAAGACAGTAATTCTAAAAACACGGCACTCACTTGTGGTAAGGGTGTTTTTTTAATTTGAGCGACAAAACGGGCTAATTCTATTTTAGTTTGTTCGGAATGAAAGTGTGGATTGCGCCGCCGCGCATCTCGTTTTCCTAACACCGATAAACCTTGTGCGCTTTTTCCGGTACCCAATAACCCTTGTTCTAAGGGGGATGTAATGCAATTCAGACAACGTTGATTGGCTTTTCCGGCCGCTAAGATGTCGTCTGCACGATGTAAAGGGTTGTGATGCACTTGATGAGGAATCAAGCCGCCCGATGGTAAATAAGTTTGTATTTGTTCTACAGAGAAATTGCAGACACCCCAGCGTAATATTAAACCTTCTTCTTGTAATGCTTGCAAGGTTTCTAAACTGGTTTCAATGGGGGTTTGTGGATCGGGCCAGTGTAATTGATAGAGATCGAGATAATCGGTTTTGAGACGTTCTAAACTGTTAAACAAGCTTTGCCGGAGGGCTTCGCGATTTGTGCAGTGAATCACGTTTTTGCCTTGCCAAGATAATCCGCCTTTACTGGCAATAAAAATGTTTTGGCGTTTTTGTTGGCTTATCACTTTTGATAATAATTGCTCGGAGCGGCCGTGGGCATAAAAACCGGCGGTGTCAAAACAACGAATTCCGGCTTCTAAAGCGGATTCTAGGGTGGCCAGTGCTTCTCTGCCATCATGGGGCCCAAAGCTTTCGCCTCCTAAACTCCAGGTGCCTAACCAAAGCCAGGGTAAGTCGTGATCTATAGGGAACATGGGTTTTTCAGTGATCTTTTGTTTTCAGCCAAGATTTGTAGGGTGGGTAAGCGGGCGGCAATAAACTCAATATTAACCCAAAATGTCACCGCCCGCTTGCCCACCATTCCACTTCAAGGAATAAAAATAGGGTGAAAAATAAAGCAAGAAATGTGTTTATATTTAACACCCCACCATTAACCAGAGCGGTTTGATGGCATGGTGGGAACGCTGTCAACCCAAGTTATGGGTTGACAGCGTTCCCACCAGAAATAAGCTTTTAAATATTTGATTTTTATATTAATTAACCATAACATGTTTGATGGCATGGTGGGCAAGCGGGCAACACGATTTGTGGTATTTTTAGAGTTTAGGGCTGCCCGCTTACCCACCCTACATAATCTCAAAAAGGCCTAAACGTTGGCAGGCTTGAATATGAATGAGAGCATTTATAAAAATCAAAACGCATCGCCATTATCATATAAAGCGAGATCAGGATTTTGATGCACTAAACCCGGAAAGCGTTGTGCCAAGGAACGCACCATTAAATAATCCAGATGCCCAATAGAATGCGGATGATATCCTAAGACTTTATCCCACATATCCCAACGTTCCATACACAGATAAACAAATGGCTTGTCGTCTGAAGGCAGGCAAGCTTGTATTGTTTGATATAAATGCTGATACATTTCAACGCGCTTCGGTTTGACATAACGCATTTTGCCATCGGGCCCGGCTACCATTTCTGGTGTCGTTATACGGCTACCTGGAAAATTTTGTTCAATAGTGCGTTTCATTTCGGGATTAAAACGTAAGCTGCCTATCGATATCCAAACCACGCTTTGGCTTGAAATGCGACTAAAAATCTCTTTGACTAAAGCGTCATAATCTGCTGCCCAATCGTCAAATAGTAGCATGGGATCAAAATGTAATGCGAGCAAATAACCTGCTTTTTCAATTTGTTCCATTGCGGATAGACGCGCTGCCATGCTGGCGGTGCGAAATTCTTCGCGTTTTATAATCGTTTGTGGATTCACTGTCCAAGAAACGACAGTACGCTGTTGATGATCTATATCTAATAAATTCTCGACATAATCCGATTTGGTGCGTAATTCTAATAAGGCGTTTTTCATGCCGGCAAACGCTTTAATTAATTGTGCTGAAGTACCCGTTAAGGGTTCTAAAGCTAAACTGTCGCCTAATTCCCAAGTGCCAATACGAAAAAAACGCCAAGGTTGTCGCGCGGTTTTCGTTCGCACTTCTTCAATCATTGCGTCAACATCTGCCGTGACTTGCAAAGTGCCATTGTTTAAATAATTTTGCAAAAAGCAATAGGAGCAATCATAAGGGCAATTACTGACTGCATCTAAGACTTGAACATTGCAACACACATATTCAGGATTCAGAGAGGCGCAGGGTTTGAAAGCGGCCCCTTGTTTTTGTGTCAGATAGAGGGCAGATTTGCCTTCGCGATAATGCGTGATTTTGGGAACTGAACTGGCAATGTGTGTTTTGGCAGTCTGGCTTTTGAATTGAACAACGGCCTGACTCTGCGCTTGGCTGGCATCGTAATAAAAATGCTTGATCTTATGTTTCATTGTGACTCCATGATGATCGTGATGAAAGTGATAAATTAGATATAGATGTTCATAAAAATAACTTGTAAAAACCTGACAGGTTTGGCAAACCTGTCAGGTTTGGCCCGTGAAATTATTTTTCTGACAAACTATAGAACGCTGATTATCATGATCATCATGATTTACACTGATTAAAATCTGGATTGATTAAAAATTTAAAAATTTGATAGAACGCAGATGACACTAATTAATAAAAAAATAAAAAATTAGCGTTTCAGGCTAAAGTTTCGCTTCGCTATACTTCGCTGCGTGAAAATCATGACAATCATGATAATCAGCGTTCTATCAAAAATCAACGTGAATCATGACAATCTTTGATATACTTAGTATCGTCATAAGGTAGCTATTATCAGACACAGCCAACAGCTTTCAGCAGTTGTCTAAAAGCTCAAGTCAGGTGGTGGTGACTAAAAGCGCAAATTGTAAGGGTGGACAGTATAGAACACGGAGAACACAGATTATCATGATTTTCACTAATTTATGCGTTTTTGATT
>QNEL01000068.1 GCA_003645185.1 Candidatus Parabeggiatoa sp. nov. 3 | reverse complement strand
TGTCATGATACAAAAACACTTGAAGATGTTAAGAAGACTAATAAAGCAATCCTTAACATAGGCGAGTGGAACGCAGTCAAATAACAATAGTTGGGAAGGGAGCCGTGTTCGGGATCAGTCTCACGGCTTGTGCTCTGAAGACGAGTCCTTTACGGTGACGTAGGGGGCTTAGTTTAACTTAGGGGACAATTTATTGATAAAACAATTTAATTCGGGGAAAAGTGAAAGATTTTCGATTGTAAGTTTCAGGTAGTCCCGAAAACTTTTGTCAGTGTTCAAACCGTGAAAATTGGGAATGATTAAAAATCAAAGCCCAACAATCATTAACATTTGAGGCCCAATTCAAATCCACAACGTTGACATAAAACCTCAAAAAGTGTATTTCACGCAAAAATTTCGCTACGCTAAACTTTTGCGTGAAATGTAAAAAGCTTGTGATTTGATAATCATCGTTTCCAAGTCATGGCTATCCGTTAATAGCACATTGTCGCTGTTAGGAACCGCTTGTTTAAGGACATCAAAATCAGCATCAACAATGGCTAAAACACCCCTGAATTGAGTTTGCTCAAGATGTTTAATGGCATCAATCGCGTTTTTTTTATTGTCAGCACTTATGACAAGACAATGTTTTTTTTCGCTGTCAACTAGGAATTGATAAAACTGCTGATCAGTAAAACCTTCCATAATCAGAAAAGTTCGCGCATCCTGAATTCGCATCATGCGTATGTGATTAGCAAACCACGCTGCCGTTAGGTACTCACTCATGTTTTTCGTTCCTTAAGTTCCACCGTTAAATCCCAACGATCACTAATAATGCCTGGAGAATGGGTTGTTATCAGCAGATCAATCAATACCAGTTGCATGATTTTTTGTAAATCTTCTAAAATGGATAGAACGCTGATAAGACTGATTGTCATGATTAACGCGGATTTAAATCTGCGTTCTATCACGATCACCCGCATTGCCTCATTACCGATACTGATAATTGAGACTTGTTCAAAAACGGATAGAACGCTAATAAGACTGATTGTCATGATTGACACTGATTAAATCTGCGTTCTATCACGAAGCATTGACTGATAACTGATTTCCACGCAAAAGTTTTTGCGCGCAAAAACTTTATTTCACATTTCACATTTCACGCTAATGTTTCGCTCCGCGAAACATTAGCGTGAAATAAAGTTGCGCGCAACTTTTGCGTGAAACTGATAACTGACAAGATGTTTGAAACTCAAAATCAATTACAACAGCGCACCCGTGTTAAAATGTGCGGCATCACGCGCCCTCAAGATGCCCAACTCGCAGCCCAACTGGGTGTCGATGCCATCGGCCTCGTCTTTTATGATAAAAGTCCACGCGCCGTCTCGATTCAGCAAGCACAGGCTATTTTACAAGCCTTACCCGCATTTGTCACAACCGTTGGTTTATTTGTCAATGCCGAACCCAGCTTCGTGCGTGACACTTTAGCACAAATCCCTTTAGATATACTGCAATTTCACGGTGAAGAAACACCGGCATACTGTTCAGATTTTACCCGGCCTTATATTAAAGCATTACGGATGCAGCCCGGTGTTGACGTATCCGCTTATGCAGTACAACATCAACACGCCAAAGCTTTACTATTAGACAGCTATGTACAAGGCATAAAAGGCGGTACTGGCATCATCTTTGATTGGCAACAAGTGCCATCGCATATCGAAAAAACGATTATCATAGCCGGCGGCTTAACACCAGAGAATGTCAACCAAGCTATCACCACATTACATCCTTATGCCATTGATGTCAGCGGTGGCGTCGAATCAGCAAAAGGTATTAAAGACGCGGACAAAATGTCCGCATTTATGAAAGGAATACTCAATGTCAATCACTAAATCTACTAAGGCAGATACACACAATTTACCAGATGAACACGGTCATTTTGGGCCCTATGGCGGAAGCTTTGTTCCAGAAACACTGATGCAACCGCTAGAAGAATTGCGACAAGCTTATGAATCTTATATGAAAGATTCCGCCTTTCTAGCCGAATTGAATGATGATTTACACCATTTTGTCGGCCGCCCCTCACCCTTGTATCACGCAGCGCGTTGGTCAGAACAATTAGGGGGTGCCCAAATCTACCTCAAACGTGAAGATTTAAACCACACCGGCGCACACAAAATCAACAATACCGTTGGACAAGGCTTGCTCGCCAAACGCATGGGCAAAACCCGTGTTATTGCAGAAACTGGCGCAGGACAACATGGTGTCGCAACCGCAACAGTCGCAGCCCGTTTTGGCATGGAATGCGTCGTTTACATGGGCAGTGAAGACATCAAACGCCAAACCATCAATGTTTATCGAATGCGTTTACTAGGAGCCGAAGTGCGCCCTGTCAATTCCGGATCAAAAACCTTAAAAGACGCACTGAATGAAGCCATGCGCGACTGGGTAACGCATATCGACAACACCTTTTACATCATCGGCACCGTCGCCGGGCCCCATCCCTATCCCGCCATGGTACGCGATTTTCAAGCCGTCATCGGCCGAGAAACCCGTTCACAACTGAAAACCCAAGTCGGCAGTTCCCCCGATATTTTAATAGCCTGTGTCGGTGGCGGCTCCAATGCCATCGGTTTATTTTACCCCTTTTTAGACAATCAAGACATCACCATGTATGGCGTAGAAGCCGCCGGCGACGGCCTAGAAACAGGCCGTCATGCCGCCCCATTGAATATCGGCAAACCCGGCGTATTGCATGGTAACCGCACCTACTTAATGACCGATGAAAACGGACAAATCCTTGAAACCCATTCCATATCAGCCGGACTAGATTATCCCGGAGTCGGGCCAGAACATGCCTGGTTAAAAGACACTGGACGAGTTCAATATGTTGCCGTAACCGACGAAGAAGCCTTAGCCGCCTTTCATGACTTAACCCATATAGAAGGGATCATGCCCGCCCTTGAATCCAGTCATGCCTTAGCCTACTGCCAAAAACTCGCCCCCACGTTAGACAAAGACACCATCATCGTCGTCAATCTCTCCGGGCGCGGCGATAAAGACATTCACACCGTTGCAACACGAGAAGGAATTGAAATATGAATCGCATAAAAACGTGTTTTGATAAGCTCGAAAAACGCGCCGCCCTGATTCCCTTTATCACCGCCGGCGATCCCAACCCCAGTTTGACAGTGCCCATGATGCACACTTTAGTCGAAGCAGGGGCCGATATCATTGAACTTGGCATCCCATTTTCTGATCCGATGGCCGATGGGCCCGTGATTCAACGCGCCAGTGAACGCGCCTTAGCCGCCGGCACCCGATTACGTGATGTCTTAGACATCGTCAAAAGCTTTCGGGAAGAGAATCAAACCACCCCAGTCGTCTTAATGGGCTACCTCAACCCGATAGAAATCATGGGATATGAAAGCTTTGTTCAAAGCGCGCAAACGGCTCAACTTGATGGCCTATTAACCGTCGATTTACCGCCAGAAGAAATGAACGAAATGGGCAGCTTATTACGCTCACACGGCATAGCCCCCATTTTTCTTCTCTCCCCCACAACCACCCAAGAACGTATCAAACAGATTTGTAGTCAAGCAGAAGGCTACTTATACAGCGTTTCACTCAAAGGCGTAACCGGCAGTGCCAACCTAGATATTTCAACCGTCGAAAACAAAGTCAACGACATTCGGCAACACACCGATTTACCAATCGGAGTGGGTTTTGGGATCAAAGATGCGGAAACAGCAGCCCAAATCGCGAAAATCAGCGATGCCGTCATAGTAGGCAGCGCCTTAGTTCGACTGGTTGAAACCGTAGAGCCAGATCAGCTTTTAGAAAGGATAGGGGAGTTTTTGCGGGAATTGCGTCAAGCGATGGATAATTAGAAGCATCGGAGTAAAACCTGACAGGTTTTTAAAACCTGTCAGGTTTGGGCCCTTACAAATTATTAAAGTGAATCAACATGTCAACCAAACCCCTCGCCATCCGAAACGCCTATCAAAAATACGGAGTTCAAACGTTTTATCAACACTTTGGAGAGAGCTATCGCAATCCCCACGAAGCGTCGATTATCAAAGTCATTGAAGCCATGCAATCCGTATGTCGGCCTGATTTTTCCATATTAGATTTAGCCTGTGGCAGTGGGGAAGTCACACTGGCCCTCAAAGCATTAGGCTATAACAATGTTGAAGGGATTGAACCTTATACTTTTAAGGCCTATTTTGAACGTACTGGCAAACGCGCAGAACAATATCGTTTTGAAGAAATAGAAAACGGCGTTTTATCAGACAGACGTTATACAACCATAATTTGCAGTTTCGCGCTACATTTAGTCCAACCCTCGCGCTTACCCACCTTGTTATATCAGTTAAGCCAAATCGCCCCCGCATTGTTAGTCATTACGCCACATAAAAAACCTGAAATCAAAGCACAATGGGGGTGGACTTTATCAAAAGAATTATTAATTGAACGGGTTAGAGGGCGATTATATCAAATGAATTGAGAACCTTTGCGAAGAGAATCGACTGAAACGCTTCTCATTAATCAGCGTTCTATAAAATTTGAGACAACGGCTCAGGTTCATCCCCAGCTTGAGTTAATCATTATTCACCAAGCCATTCCTGACGGGAAATACCGGCTTGCTGCAATAATCGTCGCAACAAACCAATACCTATATCACCTTTATGAGGGTTTGGGATGATAACAGTGACATTACCACGTCGCATATAAGGATGACGACCACCTGCATAAGGCCCTTTAAAGCCAAGTTCCTTCATACGCTGAACAAACTGTTGCCAAGAAACGGGAGTCAGTTTAGACATGCTGAACCTCATAAAGATTATCTAGGTGATTGAGATCAATATTAGCAATGATAGGAATGCCTAAATTCAGACGCAAACGCAAAGCAATCCAATCTCCTAATGTTTCGCGCAATTCACGCCGACAACCTTCTAATGTCTTATGATTTGCCCACACGCCTTGAAAATGGGGTATTTCTCCCCAGTATGTGCCATCATCCTCAATAATCTCATAAACAGCTTGTTCCATAGCCGTATCAATATAATTAATAAGCATTATGGTTATTCTCCAAATATTAGACGGATACGGATGACAATGTTTTTAGCAAAATATCCCTATACGTTCGCTGAGCTAATTTGTGAAGGTAGATAACGGTTTTTTGTCACGAAGTGCCGCTTTTCTACCTTTTTATAGTAGGTAGTTTAATCCATCAGCCATACTCATGTCTTTAATTTCTTCATAGAGGCTTTGTTATAACGAAAGAACTTCTTGTAGAGCTTTTGGAACTTGTCGCAATTAAATTGACTTCGGACTGCATTTTTAATGCAACACAGAGAACACAGATATCCACAGAGAATCACAGAGGAAACGTAGGATAAAAATGGCTTTGAGTGGTGATGAGGAGTTAAATATTTATACTCTGTGTGACTCTGTACCTCTGTGTTGAAAAAAAGATTTTAACCCTCAAAAGAAATCCTTTTATCGGTTAATTTCATCCCCCTTTTCAAGTTGATTAATCGTTTCAACATCAAGTTCCGTCATTTCCAAAATGGTTTCGATATCAAAACCTTTAGCTATCAGTTTTCGAGCGAATTCCAAATTGGCTTCTTTTCGCCCTTTTGCTTCAGCCTTTCTTTCCACAATCTTACGAGTTTCTTCAGTCGCAAAGGCAATTTTAGCCGCTCTTCTCTCCTCGGGAGTCAGATTGTCATCTTCTATTAATTTCGCCGCTTTTTTAATCGCTCGTTTTTTCAGATTAATTTTCGGATTCTCTGGATTTTCAATCGACTCCAAAATGAAATCTAACCAATCTTTGATACTAGGCGGTGTCTTATCACTCTTGAAGTTCGGATTGAGGAAAATCAGTTGATGTCCATAAAAATGAAAGCTTTCCCCTTTCAAATTATGGGGATTCACATTGGAAATCAGCACATCTTCTTCAACGGTTTCACCATCTTTATCTTCTACAATATCCGAGGCCGTTAAAACCACAATGGTATAAACCGTGGGTTTGATGTAGTAATCTTTCGCATTCCGTTGTAATTCCGCAATAGCCATCATATGATAGTGCAAAAAACTAACAAAATCATAATTATAATTGATACGCTGAATTTCTATAATGACTCGATGATCGGCTGATTCTGCGAAGATATCATAAGAAAAATCAATATAAGCGATTTTGGGCTTAAACCGTTTTTCCGTTTCAATCTTGCCCACTTTAATGTCAATGCCAATCACGTCTTTAACAAACTGAGTGAATACCAATTTGTCAGTGAAAGCTTTTTAAAAAAAAACTTCGTTGTCTAAAGGAGATAGGTGCATAACAATTCTCTTTGAACTATATAACTACAAGGATTATTTATAATAAAGGATAATAAAACCTAGGTATTTTCGTGGTTTGCAACTGAATTGATATGTTTTTTAAGGAGATTAATCCTTTTTTTCATCTAGTATAGGATCGCTCCAATTTCAATACCATTTAAAAACAGGGACAACCTTCAGTCTTGCCCAGACGTAAGGTTTGTAGGGGCAACCCTTGTGGTTGCCCCAAAAATCAGCGTTCTATAAAATTTACGCTATTTTTGCTATACTATTAAAATAGTTTGATTATCTAATACAACAGATTTACAGAATAAACGGATTAACCCAAAATTACCAATAAACTAATCCGTTTATACCGTTAATCCGCTGTACTCACACTCAATAAGGATTAGCATAATGCAAAAACTCATTTTGATCGTGTTATTTTGTGTCACCCAAACAGTAGGCGCAACTTTTGAACTCACCTTCTCGCCATTAAAGCCTACCTATCATGTCGGCGAATGTATCTCATTGAAATTACAAGAAAACCTACAGGCCGCGTCTCGTTTTCACCGCGTTGATTTATGGGCAGCGGTACAATTACCCACTGGTGACTTATTATTTATGACACCGTTAGTCTTCGAGCTTTTCAGTCCAAAACCGCAATTTTTCCGAGAATCCTTGGAAGCCACAAAAAAGCGGCATGACATTTTGGATTTTGAAGTGCTAAAGGGGTTGAGTGGGCCTTATACCTTCTATGCCGTTTATGTCGAAGAAGGCAAAAATCCCTTCACAGATGGCGATACGGTTTATAGTTCAAATATTGCCCAAGTATCCACCACTTTAAGTGATGAACCTCCCTTAATACCCGTAGTGGATTGTATCTCGGTTCTCCCCGCACCCAGTCATCCTGTGGCACAACCAGACGAGAGTGCTGTGGTATTCAGTTGGCAGCCTGTGACAGGCGCAGCTTCTTATGTCATTTCCTGGCAAACGTCTACTGACTTGGTGACAACCCCAGTGAAAAGGATTTCAGTGAGAGACACAACTTCATATAGCCATGATGAACTGGTTAATGGGCAAAAATATAGCTATTCTGTAAAAGCGTTAGATACGGAGGGGGTTGAAGGTGTTTCGTCAACAACAGTTACCGCCATCCCAAAAGTGGGACTTACACCACCCCCTGCCCCCAAAGTGTTATCAGCCAAGGCGGGCGATGGACAAGTCGTTTTTACTTGGAAAGAAGTCAAGGAAGCGGTTTCTTATACTGTTTATTGGCAAAAGGCAGGTGGTGCTGTTGAAAGTCGCTCTGTCTCAGCCACTAAATTTACCCATAGAGGATTGCTTAATGGTATAAGCTATACTTATTGGGTGAAAGCCGTGAACGCGACAGGGCTGCTAAGTAGGCCTTCAGGAAGTATTACTGCAACTCCACAAGTTGTCGTGCCGCCTACTGTTGAGCCTAATGCTTCTCCGTCTCCAGCGCCTTCATCGTACCGCTATACCGATAATGGCGATGGCACTGTGACAGATAATCGCAGTGGATTGATATGGCTGAAAAATGCGACTTGTTTTGGAGAACAGAATTGGGACAAGGCTATGCAAAGTGCGGCTAATTTAGCGAATGGACAATGTGGTTTGAGTGATGGTTCGACACAGGGTATGTGGCGTTTACCGACTCTTGATGAGTTGAAAGCGATGGTTGATAAAAGTTATGGTGATCCTGCACTTTCTAATGCAGCCGGAACCGCTCAATGGACGGAAGGTGATGCGTTCTCGGGCGTACAGGCGAGCTACTACTGGTCGTCTTCCCCGCGCGCGGACGTCGCGTGGTTCGTGACCCTCGACTACGGCAACGTGGGCTACGGCATCAATGCTTTCACCTTCTACGTCTGGCCGTTGCGAGACGGACATTAGATACTTAGAGCCTTTGGTTATTTGGGTGCTTTGACGGGGGATTGCAAAGGGGGTGTCCCAGGGGTGTGTCTGTTCAGGGATTTTGATGACTTTTTTTTCACCCAAAATTTGTAGGGTGGGTAAACGGGCCGCAATGAACTCAATTTCAGGCAAAAGTTTCGCTCCGCGAAACTTTTGCCTGAAAACCCAGATTTCACCGCCCGTTTGCCCACCATTCCTCCTTCATGGAATAAAAATAGGGTGAACGTTTGGTTCGATTTTGGGATAATCAGCAGAGTGAAAAAAATTTTGCGTTCCGCTTTTCGTTCCAAATTTATTTTAGATTAAAGCATCCGAATGGTGGGCAAACGGGCGATTAGATTTTTGGCATGAATTTGTTGAGTGCCGCCGGCTTACTCACCCTACGAAATATTTAATTCAGAGGCAACAGCGATCCCACTTTAGGTGTTTTGGCATTATTGTAAGATTGTGGGAGCCGAATGGTGGGCAAGCGGGCGGTTAGTTTTTTGGGTATGGATTTGAGATTGTGTCGCTAAGCGATCCCACCCTACAAGATACTGGGAATTACAAATAGATCGGGCTCATTTCGTTTCAATCACATTGAAATCAACAACATAGCGTATTTTTTCGTCGGGGCAAGAAATTAATGGCATTGGTGTGTCGCCAGTGTTCAACAGATGAACTTGCGATTAAAAAAAATAAACGCGCTTTGACGCTAAAGACGCTATAGAACAGAATCGAAATCCTTGCGTCGTTTACGTCTTTTGCGTTATGCCAAGCTACCAAGTTGCCAAGTTATTAATTTTATATCCAATTTTGCGGCTGTTGAGAAAGAATATCTTCGGCGATCTGCTTAAAAAAAGCACGAATAGTGCTAAAAAACTCAGCCGGTTTACCCTCTTTATCAAAAAGAAACTGTTTTGCGAGTGTGATTTGTGATTGCTTGATTTGTTCGTCTGAAGCATTATCACCTAAACTAAGTAATGCCTTTTCAGAGGCGTGTTTTAATTTATTGATAACTTCTCGCCGTGTATCAATAAGGCGATCACAGTTTAAATTCAGCTCAATAATAGTCTTTTTGGCTCTTTCTGTTATCTCATTCTCACCGATTTGTTTTCTGTTTTCAGACAATTCTCCGGCATGTTCTCCAAGAATAGTCACTCTAAAAACAGCAGGACTTTCAGGTATCTCGCTGGGTTTCAAAATCTTAATCACTTCATAGTGCTTATCGACTCCTTTTAAAATGCACAAATCATGTATTTTCTGACTCTTAGGCGCATCACAACTTTCATTTCCCTTATCGGCCCAATAATACTTAGATTTATCCGCATCAGAACGCTCATAATTTTTTTGCGTTCCACCCTGACAAGCACCCAATAAATTAATGATTTCTAATGTCCAATTAAAACGGCCATTTTCGTCAAAAGATTTAGGACAAAAATGTTCTATTCTGGGTGGATAATTTTTATATTCTGTCAAATCCGCTTCGCAATAAGCACACAAACCATGTTGTCTCTCAACTAACGCTTTTCTCAATTCTTCATAGGCCGTTTCACCTTGAACATTTTTATAATCTAAATAGTGCCTGAATTTCTCCCAATTTCGTTCATGAGGATATTGACGAAAAAAGGCTTCAAGCCCCTCAGGGCGTTGTTGTAGTTGTTTAACCTTTTTCATTATCCACCACTGATGACTTGACGACGACGAATTTCCATCTGGGCACTGACTAACTCAGGTTCATCAGGAGATAATTCATCTAAACGTTTTTTGATTTTCTGGGCCATTTCGCTATCCCACTCGTCTTCTTCAATCAATTCATAGTAGCGATTCAATAATTGGGTAAACGTGTTATGACGAGGGCGCTCACTGCCTTCCATCACGCGCTCCAACACTCTACCACTTTTAGCCCCGTAAGTGTAAGCACTCACTGGTTCAGCCCGAATCGTGCCCTCAGAACGAAACAAGTGAACGACATTTTCTGGTTTGACAGAAGTCACCAATTCATCACTGTGCGTTGTCACAATAAATTGAGTATTGGGAAACACTTGTAGTAAGGAAGCGATGGGGCGTTCATCAGACATTTCAATGCCCGGTTCATCAATCGCCACGATTTGTTGTTGCCAATTGGGATGCAAATGCAAATCGACTTCATCAATTAAGACAATGGCTTGTGTTTCCAAAATCTTTTCTTTTAAATGAGGATTGGCAATCGCCATACGGCGTGCCAAATCAGCGACTAGCGCCCAAGTGGTTCGATAACCTTCGCTCAATTGTTCGAGTAGCAAAGTTTCTGTGGGTTCTTGCTGATACTTAAAATCGACTAAAAGCCGCGTCGGTTTAGGAATCGTGCGTAAATGGGAACAGCCCGGCAATAAGCGTTCCTGAGCCTCTCGAACGGTTTGAAGTATTGGGGAACGATATGCGTCATCATATTCCAGTCTATTTCGACGTTCAATATCTTCTTCTTCAGCAAACCAGTTTTTAAGATCATTAAAACGAGCAATGCCACTTAATGAGTTATTGAGTGCAGAAAAACGCCCCTTGTTTTTTTTAGGGGCACGAGACTGAGTTTCCGAGGATAAAAGGGCTCGATTAGTGCCATAATAAGCCACTATCGGGAGTTCATGCTGTGTCTGTGTGTGAATGGTATTCAGAAAATCGTGAAGCTTTTTATATCCGATAGCTTTTGGGATTTCTGAGTCTTTTTTCCTGAGCGCATTATATTTTGAAACATCCCATAAAATACCCTCTAGCGTTTCAAGCGTGATTCTCATATAAGGCGCTTGTTCCGATTGATTCATTAACGAATTTGATAAGGCAAAATGGTTACTCAGTGTCGGCTGGTATTGATGAATATCATCATGACTCGCGCCTTTTCCTTTCACGCTAAAATAACTGGGTATGATTCCCAAACCGGTTGCCAACGCCTCCAAAATCGTGGTTTTTCCATTGGCATTATCTCCAACTAAAATGGTTAATCTGGAATGCAACGGTAAAAACATTTCATCTCTAATCCCTCTAAAATTCTCAATTTTGATCGATTTCAATTTCATATCTCATTCCTATGTCAACTTCGCAAATTTTGGTGTATAGCGTTTCCCGATTGAATAAAGTACAGTTTTATCAGGAAAATCGAACCGCAAAATAACAGGCACTCCAAGAGAACCGCAAAATAAATTTTGCACGGAAAGAGAACCGCAAAATAAATTTTGCACGGAAAGAGAACCGCAAAATAAATTTTTAACTCAAATAATTTGTACTTCATTCAATCGGGAAACGCTATAGATCAGCGCCAATCATGACAATCAGTAAAATCAGCGTTCTATCAATCTTTAACAGCATATTCCAAAGCCTCAATATCACTTGGTGAGAGTTGACGCAAATCGGGTTTTCTTAACGGCGTTATTTTTTTATCAACATTATCAAAAGGTAAGTCATCATCTAACAATTCGATAGCCAAAGCTTCTTGTTTCAAAATATCGTAAGTCGTTGAAGCCACTGGCCCATACGCCATCGCCAGATAAACATCACCTACAATAGGCCGTCCATAGTGATTTAAATGGTATTCCTCTGCAAAAAACAAGGTTTTAAGCAAAGCATGATAACCGATATTGGGCTTTTTAGTCGCCAGCCACAAAATCACTTCTAAAGCTTTTTTTTGCGTTAAACTGAAATTCAATTCGTTTAGACATTTTACAAAACACCTCACTGGTTTTAATATGTACAAATAACAAAGCCTGAATCAACATGTCAACCAAACCACCCGCCATCCGCAACGCCTATCAAAAATACGGTGTTCAAACGTTTTATCAAGACTTTGGCGACAGCTATCGCAATCCTCACGAAGCGTCGATTATCAAAATCATTGAAGCCATGCAATCCGTATGTCGGCCTGATTTTTCCAAAATATTAGATTTAGCCTCTGGAAGTGGAGAAGTCACACTGGCACTCAAAGCATTAGGCTATAACAATGTAGAGGGAATTGAACCTTATACCTTTAAAGCCTATTTTGAACGTACTGGCAAACATGCAGAACAATATCGTTTTGAAGAAATAGAAAACGGCGTTTTATCAGACAGACGTTATACAACCATTATTTGCAGTTTCGCGCTACATTTAGTCCAACCCTCGCGCTTACCCACCTTGTTATATCAGTTAAGCCAAATCGCCCCCTCATTATTAGTCATTACGCCACATAAAAAACCTGAAATCAAAGCACAATGGGGGTGGACTTTATCAAAAGAATTATTAATTGAACGGGTTAGAGGGCGATTATATCAAATGAATTGAGTGGGAATGGTGGGCAACAAAAATCCATTGCCAACCCTACAAAAAAGACGGAAATATTTTTTGGATATTCCTAAACTAGGTTTGCAGGTTGGAATACACCAATAGACAACCTAAGCCCTAAATCATGCCGGTATATTAGCACTGATAGAAATGCCTAAATTCAGACGCAAACGCAAAGCAATCCAATCTCCTAATGTTTCGCGCAATTCACGCCGACAACCTTCTAATGTCTTATGATTTGCCCACACACCCTGAAAATGGGGTATTTCTCCCCAGTATGTGCCATCATCCTCAATGATCTCATAAACAGCTTCGTGAATTGGCAGAATCCTCAATGAAGCTGACCTCAAACCCCATCGCAGTCAATATTGGCTCAATCATGAAGTCGAAGATGAAGCCACCTTTCGTTCAGTGGTACGTGACATCTGCAAATTATATCATCAAGCTCAAGAGTTAAATGAACAGGGTGTGCATATTGGAAGTCGAGATGAAAAAACGGGTATTCAAGCCAAAGAACACGCTCATCCGACACACCAGATGGAGCTGGGAAAGCCCTTCGCTAAAGAATATGAATACGAACTTTACTGTACCCAAGCCTTGATCGCCAATTTTGAAGTTACTTTTGTCCAAATACTCAATCCAACCGTAGGAGATACCCTGACTTACGATGATTTTGTTAACCATATTATAACAACTGTGGAAACAGATCATCAGGGCTCGTTCCTATTTATTTGTGATCAATTAAATACCCATAAAGCCGCGACATTAGCTCAAGCTATCGCGCAACTGTGTGGAATTGATGACGATTTGGGTGTTAAAGGTAAAAACGGAATTTTGTACAATATGGATTCACGATCCGCTTTTTTGCGGGACGAAAATCACCGTAGCAGTGAAGTGTACACGCCTAAGCATTGTTCTTGGCTCAATCAGGTCGATATTTGGTTTGGCATTTTGAGTCACAGCGATCTCAGACGTGGTAGCTTCAAGTCTACAGGGGAACTGAAGCAACGAATTTTGGGCGTCATCGATTTCTTTAACTTAACGAAGGCCAAACCATTTCGATGAACTTATATTGGCAAACCACTTATGATTTAAGTTATCGGATGAATTTACGGCGCGTGGTACTGGTTATTTGGACTCCAATAAATGTTTAGATGTGTCTGGGGGTCAAGCAGCCAATGATACTAATATTGATTTGTATGATTGTAACGGAACCTGATCCAAAAAATGGTTTTGGAACGGAAATACTCTACGCAGTGGTTTGGACCAAAGCAAATGTTTAGATGTGTGGCATGCTGGTACGGCTAACGATACCAATATTGATTTGTATGATTGCAATGGAACCAACTCCCAAGTTTGGACTTGGGATGGTGCGACCCTAACCAGTGGTTTGGACTCCAATAAATGTTTAGATGTACACCATGGTGATACGGGCAACGGTACCAATATTGACTTGTGGGATTGTAATAATACCAACTCCCAAAATTGGACTTGCAATCCAGAAAGTGGAGCAAGCTGCAATCCTAACTAACTCCGTTTATACCTTCCCGCTCTGAATCGTATAATTTATGCTAGACGGGGTTTTCTCGTTCCCAACCTCCGGTTGGGAACGCCTTTCTCGACGCTCTGCGTCATACAATCCAATTTGGTAAAACAGGTTTTCAATAATCTATTATCTAAAGGACGTTGCATTTTCAGTCACCAGACGATATTGACGCATAGCTGCCTTGAGGGTGGGTAGGAGCCTAGCTACAACCCACCAAGCCTTTTTCAACTTTTTATTTGGGCAAACTTGCCCACCCTACAATTCTACTGAATGTTCAATCGTTCGTCCCAGTAATTTATTTACACATCCCGAATCAAGGGGTCAGAGTAATTGATTCTGTTTATCTGTTTTATCGATAACCGAAGGTTGCCCGAAACCTCATAAAATGCGTCAAGGACATTGTAGTGCCTTTATTGCAACGGGTTCAGCAACGAAGGATGGGGAAATAGTCATCGGTCATGAAACCTTTGATGACTTCTGGGCTTCTGGCATGATGAACATCATACTAGATATGAAACCAACTGAAGGTGCCAGAATACTCATGCAAACGGCGCCGGGTTATGTGATGAGCATGACGGATTTTTTTGTCTGTAAATCAGAAGAACATCATTCTTGTATGGTTGGCTTAGAAACCACTATTATTATGTTTTCCACTTATATTGTTGATGCCATTCCAGAATGGGTACGAGTTCGTGAAGCTATGCAGTATGGCTATTCAATCGACAAATGGATTGAAATCATGCAAAAGGGTAATAATGGTGCGAATCCCGGCTCTTGGCTCCTTGGTGATATTACAACCAACGAGATAGCACGTTTTGAACAGGGTTATTTGTTTCAGAATATCGACTGTAAAAAGGATGGCTATTTCTTTGGCTGTAATGCGGTTGAAGATCCCAGAATCCGGAATATTGAGTGTTTTGATGTCGGCTATAATGACATTCGTAGGCAAACGGGTGGTAGAAGGACACGTTGGCCCCAATTGCTGAAGCAACACAATGGTTCAATCACGGCTGCGATAGGCCAGAGAATGCTTGCTGATACTTATGATGTTTATCTCGAACAAGATGTGGGCGGGGCCAATACCATTTGTTCGATGTATGATAACGATCCCCGTCATCATTTTAGTTCGCAGAGCGGTTGCTGGCCCGATCCTTATACTCCAGCCGGTTCTCTTGATGGCAAAATAACCACATCAGAACTGGCAAAGGATCTAAAGATGTTGGCAATATGGGGGGCGTGCTAACGGGGTAGCATTTAATGCGAAGGAATTTTTGGAAAGACATCCTCAGTGGAAATGGCAAAAGTCTTGTCTTGATGATCGACCCGAACAGCCGTGGACACAATTTAGTGCGGATGATAAACCAAACTAGATAGTGGCTGAACGAAAACCTATTTTGCCGTTCTCCACAATAGCCAAGAGTTAGGGGGGATTTTGAATCCATTTTTAAGGGTTTCCGTTCAAGCACTAGATATGGAAATGCCCAAAAAATAAATGAGTTCCTTCGTTCCCAAACGGAGTTTTGGAATGCCTGAAACAACGCTCTGCGTTGTACCTGATACACTATCCAAACCGCTAAAGGCTCTTCTGGAGTTGTTAGCGGTTTTTTTTTGCCTATTTCGTCTGATGATGTCCATTCCAAAATGAGCAGCAAACCTAGAAATCTCCAAGCTAACTTGACCTATCACATCACGAATCGCTGCAACAATCGTGAATTTAACTTTCCGAGGCAGGTGTCGAGATGTGATTATCTATGGCCTCCAAAAGGCCCTTAATAAAAACGACTTTGTGATTTATGGCCGGTGCATTATGTCAAACCACGGCTTTGAAATGATGGCACCCAAAAAGCCACAAGATTTACACGACATAATGCACTTTATCAACTGGTACACCGCGATGTGTTTTAATCGTATGTTAAATCGCAGGCACTGGGGTCATTAGAATGGGATTGATTCAAATCAAATATTTTTGCTAAAGTGATACACAAAAAGTCAACATTTAGGATTTTCAATGATCTCGACAAATAGGGGCTTACGCTTGGGATTGCCCCTACAAAAAAATGGGTATGTAGTGGCAATCCCTTGTGGGATTGCCGGTGGGATTGCCGGAATGGCCTTACAGTTTGTCTATATCTATAATCAAACCTTCCCGTGCAATATGACATTCCATACGAGACTGACGATCATGAATCATTTTTGTCGTCGCACGGTGTAAATCTTCTATCTTCGCGTCATTATAGTTGGGATCAACGTGGAATAAATATAACTGTTTAACATTGGCATCCATCGCAAAATTGGCGGTATCAATATAACACGAATGCCCCCATCCACGTTTTTTAGCATAATCTTCTGGCGTGTACTGCGCGTCATGGATAAAAACATGAGCATTTCTTATCTGTTCTATCGTTTTATTTTTTTCTTCTGTCCGCATGGCTTCAATCAGTTGCCATTCTTCCGGTTCAAATTCGCTTTTACGATCCGCTATGTTTTTATCTATAAACAACAGTTCATTATCTGAGGCGTAAATAATCGTTTTGTCATGTACTTGAATACGATAACCAAAAGTGCTGCCAGGATGGTGTACATTGAAAGTATTTATCTTAAAGGGCCCATATTCAAGCTGGTTATTTTCGGTCATGATATAATTAATATCTGCCATCCAAGTCTCAAGTTCCACCGGAAAATAGGGATCAAGCATTTGTCCAGAAATGCGCCGTTCTATTTCTTGCTGGCTGTCACCGGGGCCATAAATATTAATTTTCCATCCTGGTACAAAAGCAGGCACAAAAAACGGTAAACCCGAAATATGATCCCAGTGGTAATGAGTCAGAATAACAGTGAGTTCTTTGATGTCTTGTTGTCCCATCAAAGCATTACCCAGTGGAATAATGCCTGAACCACCATCACAAACCAGTATATGATTATCTACCCGCATTTCAACACATGAGGTATTGCCACCGACGCGCATGTGACTACCAAATGGTGCCGGGTAAGAGCCACGTACACCCCAAAAGCGTATATAGTTAAGTGTATCAACTTTCATTAGTCTAAAGGGTGGGCTTCAGTACCGTCTTTTCCACTTTTTAAAGTAGAATCATTTGCGTTGTTCCCTTAATCAAACCGGTTTTCTCGTTAAAAAAGGGAACCACACACACGGTTCTTCGGTTTATAAATAAATGGTTTGCATACAAAATATTGCTAACCACACCTGATGCTATCTATAATTTATCAATTCATTGAGTACAACAACTCAATGAGAAAAAAAACCTTGACCAGATCATCGTCAACTATAGTCTGGATAAATGTGCCAATCTCCCTGTTTCAAAATCCCATAAAACATACCTTCTGGTACTTGGGGAGGCATATCGTAGTGATAAAGTAGGCATTTTTTCTGAATGTCTGGTGCTAGGTTATCGATGAGATCAGATATATGTGGATGTACGCCCGAAGGAAATGGCGAGGTTTCACAGTCCATATAAATTCGATCTGCTTTTCTGTAATGTACTTCTAATTGTGGTGGTATCATGTATTGGATGTCAGTTGGCATCAATACATCGTAACCATCTGAATGCTGTAAGCTAATCCCATAGCTTGGCATTTCCTCCGAACTCGAAAACACATGCATAGCAAAGATCGGTTTTATTTTCCAAGTCTCTTCACCATCCTGAAAAACATGCGTTGTTGTGCTACCGTCTTCTTGTTTCCCAACTAAATGTATATCAAAATAGGTTTCAAGACACACATCGGGCACACCTTGAACGGTATCTAATCCTGGGCCAATCGCTCTTCTTAAAGGGCCAAGCACTTTTTTGTGAATAAACAGGTCAGGTTTAGCATTAGGAGGTGGATTGGGCCATGTTTTTTCTTCATTAAAGAGCTTGTTGGCAATAAATGTCTCGCCTAACCATTGTTTTTTTTCGAGCGTATAAAAAGGATTAAAAAGCGTCGTGAGTCCCATGTACTCCATTCCCCCGATGTGATCATTATGAGGATGGGAAATGTAAATGCCATCTATATCACGAGAAGACAGATTTATGGCTTTAAGGGCATGTCTGATATCGCCACCGACATCTAACAATAGACGATATGGACTTTGACCATCTCGTATACTTGGCATATCAAATTCAATCAAAAAGTTGGAATGCCATCGGGGGTAGTAGCGCGTTTTGCACAGTTGACTGATTCGGGCTTTAATGGCATCTTTGGATAAATATTTTGCCTCTGGCGAATTAATAATTTCATAAATCAGATCACACGCCTCATCTTCCAAGAGGGTACTTTCATATTCCCCTGTTGAAAATGCGGCATTGACACCTATTGCTGTTATTTTCATACTTCAGAACTCTAGGGCAATTTCAATACCTAAATGAATCTTGCCCGATTTTAAATTGATTTTCACTTAAGAAGTTTCGCTTCGCGAAACTTCTTTCTTAAGTGAAAAATTGTTCAAAAATAAAAAACATCCACTTAATCTCAAAATCAGGCATAATTCACACCAATTTATTTAACTCATTAATTGATAAAATATCACTTTATTTAATTAATCAAGTGGTTGATCAAAAGCTTCTTGCATTTTTGATAGACTTATGGAAAGGTGAAAACAGACTCTCTTAACGTCAAGGCACAATCAGATATTACTCTCAGAAAAATGCCGGTTCTGTTTGGAAAAGTCTTTCATCACCTTTCACCGACAGCGATCCCGTTTTAGAGCGGCTAAAGGGTTAGGGTATTGTGTCTTTTTAGAGACGCTTGAGTTTAAGAATCAACATCATCTACCCCTTGTTACCGCTTCCCTGTGCCCGCGACATTTTTTGTTCATTCAGGTCAACAAACATCAGTGATGTTCATGACTATGTTTTTTTGGAAACCCAAAAATATTTGACAGCTTTTCAGGCAAATGTTTTTCTAGCAAAAAATTTGCCTGAAAAAGATTTTGGACGCTAACGTCCTCTGTATATCTAGCATTTTTTGAAAAGGCGAATTATTTTGGATTAACCTTAACATATTTACACACGAGTTCACGAATTTCTTTAAAACGCAAAGGTTTAATGAGGAAATCCACCGCACCGAATTCTTTGGCCACACTGCGATCTTGGGCGTAATTTTTAGACGTGACCATAATAACTTGCGTCTCTTGATGGAGAGGAAGGGTTCGCAAAAGTTTTAATAAACTCAGTCCATCCATCCCTGGCATAATAATATCTAAAAATAGCAAGTCGGGTTGATGTTCTTTCAAATACGGAAGCGCCTCGTCCGACGATTTGAAGCCAATAAAATTGGCTGCCAGTGGTTCAATGCTAAATTGATACACAGAAATTGAAGTGGCACTGTCATCTACAACCACAATAGTTGGTATTTTATCTGTCATAAAGTTAAACCCATCTTTTCTCATCTGAGGTTTACATAACAGTTCATATATTAAACCAAAACCACAAAAACGACATAATATACCAAAACGAGTATGTCATAAAATTCTATTTACAAACAGAATGAGTTATTCAAATTAGGGTTAGGAGCGTGAGTCATAAAACCTTCTTTTTTAAAAGAGATTTGCAACACCTCAGTTTAATTATTTTGCGGGTTGCAAGGACTCACACGCCACGGTGGTTAGGCGTAACCCTTTGAATTTTTTGTGCTGATTTAACCATTCACTTGAATCGGCAAACATTTTAACATTCAACCAATACTTTGTGTGACTTTTATAGCGTTTTTGCGTTTTGACATTTTTATATCCTTTCGCACTCAATTCTTTCAAACGGGGTTTAACATTTGCGTTTTGACGATATAAACCCAAGGATATCGCATTATTAAACCTACCTTTTTTGAGGACATAACAGTCATTAATGCCGACTTTGAAAAGGCGTTGTTGTGTCCTAAGGGCCGCTTGTCGGCTTTCAAAAGGGGGCAAATAAACCCAAGTTGACTCTAACACTTGCGTTTTGCGACTTTGCACATCAACACTCACATTGTTTTGATTTTTTAGCCAATTCTCTTTTTTTTGCGCCACTGAGGCCTGAGTATAGGGCCCCGACCGGAAACAAGCAACCGGTTTACTCGGTTTTTTGACAATCTGCTTTGAAGGCTCTTTAATGCTCTTGTGAGGCTTTGTTGACTGCTGCGAGGGAGCCGGTTCCGATTGTTCTTGGACAGAAGTTTGAGCCTCAGTCTTATGCAAACCGGCTTCATCTTGTAATTTAGAGGGCATTTTTTCAAAGACCCTCGCATTGATTTCAGGAGCCACCGTGTTAACGGTTTGATTTGAAAGCCTCGTATTGGCGTTTTCAGCGATTTGTACAACGACTTGATTTTTTTCTGATTGTTGAACAGTGGCGTTTTCAAAAGGGCGCTCTTTCGTCTGATTTTCCCCTGTCGTGTTGGCCTCTGTCAAGTCAACTGTCATTTTGCTATTTTCATTTAATGCTATCGGTTGTTTTTCAACTTGATCGGCAATATTTGTGACAATGCTTTGTGAGATTTTGACATCAGTCTGGCTATTTGGCGTTAAAGCACCACTCTCAATAGGGGTATGCGTGACCGTGTCAAGATTAGACTCTTGAACACTATTGACATTATCAACATGATCTGATTTGTCAAGGACAAAAGGCTTCTGAGGCTCATCAAGCAAAACTGGCCGCTGCAAATTAGACTCTTGAGAGTTTGAAGGCCACAGAGTTTGGGCAAATTGCGAAGGAGACGGCAACCATTTCAGTTGCCAAAACAAAAAACCCAGATTTAATAATAACAATAATAAAGCCAAACTTCTCATAATGATTGATTCACAACAACTTGAAGTCCCCGTAGCACCAAATCAGGGAGATACTGATAGGGTATTGCTAACAATGAAAAAAGCCGTGGCGCATCAAAGCCGGTGAGTATCAGTACGACTTGATTGCCTGGCTTTTCCAACGTATTGATCACATACTCCAATAAACCCATTATGGCATACAAACTACCCAAGGTGATACCCGTATGCGTATCGTGTGCTAAAAAGGGTTTATCAGAGTCAAGGGGTAACGCTTGATCAAGATGGGCCAAGGCATGGGTGTGACTTAATAAACTTTGATGTAGGGTATTCACGCCTGGCATGATCACGCCACCTTGATGCTGCCCATTAGCGGCTAACACATCCAGCGTCACGGCCGTACCACAATCAACCACACAAATCAGACTATTTTCTAAACGATGGGCATCACTCAAGGGCAAACTATGGGCCCCAATTAAAGCCAGCCAGCGATCAATCCCCAACTGCTTTGGATTGTCATAACCATTTTTAACACCGCATTCAGAGTGCGAGGTTTCGACAAAAGTGGGCAATAAACCCCAATTTTTTTTCACCCATTGAGTTAGGATTTCAGCTTTCAGTGGCCCCGCAACGTTAGAAACCCAGACACCTTGAGAGGGCTTTTCAAGCCCCAACCACGCTTGTGTCAGCATCGCTTCTAAATGAGCATCATAAACAATGCGTTGCTGCGGGCTTAGCACATCTTGCCTTAAAGAGGCCCATTTGATTGCGCTATTGCCCATATCGATCATGAGCATCATCATTGTGAATTGCGAATTATGTTCAGTGCGTTTTGCGTACAAAAACTTTTGCTTATATATAAATTAAAATTGTGAATGAAGAATGTCTAATGTCTGTGGTTTTTCTCGTCTCTCAAAACGATGCGGTTTTCACAAATCAGTTCATGATGTCATGAGATCAATCAGTATACAGTAGTTTAGGATAGCGGTTTGAAAAATCGCCTTATAAACGTAAACTCACTTCCCCATAAACATAACGTTGTATTGTATTGCCTACTTCCAATAACAATGCGCCCTGTTCATCAATCCCCAAAGCGGTGCCCGTAACCGTAACCCTTTCTCCCCTTTTATCATGACTTAATGTGACTGTGTGTCCATAACTCAAATCAAAATCGTGCCAATCGGGCCGAAATGCGGCTAATCCCACTTGTGGATAGCTTATCAAGGTTTGCAAACACTGCTCGATCAGCATTGCGGCCAACGCATTGCGCGAAATAGAGTGCCCTAAAACGGTATATAAATCCACCCAAGGTTGAGCAATGTTTGGTGTTTCAACTGGCGGCATTTTAACATTGATGCCTATACCGATGACGATTTCACAATCCATTCGCCAGCGACTTTCCAATAACAGGCCCGCTAATTTACGGCCTCGCCACAACACATCATTAGGCCATTTCAGGCCCACATCACTGGCCCCCAAACGATGCAATGCTCGTGCAACCGTAACCCCTAAGGCAATACTCAATCCCCCCAACGGTTCATTCAAAGCGACATAACGCTGTTTCAAGGATAAACACAATCCACTGGCATAAGGCGAAACCCATTGTCTCCCCTGTCTCCCCCGTCCAGCCGTTTGATATTCTGCAAGACAAACACAGGGCATAGTGAGATGCTGTTGCGTTAACAAATGACGATTAGTCGAATCCAAAACGGAATGGATTTCTAAATCGGCCATAAGTTGCCTCGTTTCTCTCGGCAAGGCCGCCAAAATACGCGAACGCTCCAACAATTCCAAGGCCTCAGTCAATTGATAGGTATTATCAGCCTTTGAGTGAAACCGAATACCATAAGTTATCAAAGTGTTTAAGGCTTGCTCTAATTCCCCTAGCCCAAGTGACAAGTATTGATTCAATTGTTCAGCCGTATGCACTTGTCCATCGGCCAATATTTGTAAAACGCGATAATACATTTAGGAAAAAAGTTTATCAAAAAATGGGACAAAAGTATTAGATTGTCTCTTTATAACTTGACTATGCTAACTAACACACTGAGCGAAGAACACACAGGGCCCGTGCCCTGGCCAGTGCCCTAAATTTTGTAAGACAAAAAGCTTGTCGAAATGTCGCTATTGAACAAAAAAAAATATCGTTAAGAATTAATAAGTTAATTAACTCCTCCCACGGGCTGGATACCCCTTATTTTGTGCCAAATTGAGAGCTGATAATTGTCAATAAATACCGTTTTGCCCAATTTTTATC
>QNEL01000067.1 GCA_003645185.1 Candidatus Parabeggiatoa sp. nov. 3 | reverse complement strand
TTAATGGTTAATGGTTAATGATTAATGGTTAAAGCAAAAGGGCGAACACGCACAAAAGGGCTGCCCTTGCGTGTTCGCCCTTGTCGTTCGCCCTTATTGTGAAATTATTTTTCTGAAGGGGGCAGCGACAAATCGTGCCATGCTTTTCAGGCAAAATTTTTGCGCGCAAAACTTTTTCACAGCGTTGTTTCGCGAAGCGAAACATTAGCGTGAAAGCCTGAAAGGCAGTTTAAGTTGCCCAAGTTGCCCAAGGCCAGAAATCTATAAATGAACTCTTGAAATTTTGAACAAAATGATAAAAATGAACATTTAGCGTAGCCCACCTTCGGTTCACTTAAGAAGTTTTTGCGCGCAAAAACTGTGAAACACTGTTCATGCCAGTTTTGGGTTTTACTGATGTTAACATCTATAGCAATCGGTATTTCGCCGTGAAATGAAAAACCCACACCCACATCGGAACAATCACAACCCCACCGCCTATCCCTAATAAACCCCGCGACAATACCCAGTAACCGTAAAATAATGCTTTCCATAACAATTAAAAGCGTTGCTGGCGTTCAAAGATTTCATCTGTTCATTTTATTTTCTCACCTTATAACGACGATATCCTCCCTGATCCTATATTCCTCTGTGAACTCTGTGCGGAAAACAAAACAACTGTAAAAAATTTAATATACAAAATTTAATAAGTATAGTAATTTATTATTATGATTAATTTAATTGTTAAATATAATCTGTTTGTTTGGCACTTTGATAAAATTCATTTAATCACTTGATTAGTAAAGAGATTATAGAAAAACCGTGAATTGTGAGGTTAATAAAAGTGTATTAAATTTACAACACTGTGTTGCATTTTAACTCTATTTCTCTATAATACGCCGTTTCTCATTTATGAGAACAAAAAATAATTTTTATGAACAAAGACGCTTGCCTAATTCTAATTAACAGTGTTGACTGATTGATTTGATTATTTAATCCAAAATCTTTGATTTGGCTTGATATCTAAATATGCCCTTTCAAGTTGTTAGGTGAAAGGGCAAGTACAAGGGATTGTGCAACCACAAAAATGCGTGGGATTGCTTTCAGCCCCGGTGGTATTGGGATTTCCACTTCTAGGATAAACGAATTAATATTTTTTATTGATAAAAATCAGAAGTTTGTGGGAGCTTCAAGCTTTCAAATCAAAACAGATGTTCTCATTTACACAAAAAGCCAAGACATTTATCTTAAGTCAATTTGTTGTATTCTGATATGTGCTATTATTTCTAATTGCTGATAGCTGTTATATAATATACAGCCTAAAAAAATTTTTCTACTTTGCTTTCCAATGTTATAATAATTGTTTTATAATATCTATTTAATAAATGTTAATATTGGATTTTGAGTCTCAATCACTTTTTTTTGATGTTTGTAATATAAGCGTATCGCCTTTAGGCATTTAGTCAAAATAATTTTCATCTCGCTTAAAAAAACCATTTTGTCAGTGCTAATAAACAATATTGTGCTTGTAGAGACAATTCTTTGTGGTTGCCCTATTGGACAATCTGAAACACTATTTTCGGTTGGCTTCAATCACTCAATATCAGAATATTAATTTGTTGATAACTGATTTAGCGTAGCACACCGAAGGTTCTTTGCCCCAGTTTTTGCTTGCAAAAATGGGCATCACTGATAACTGAAATTTATTTTGTACTTAAAGTCTGAGCGATAGAGGTAACGTTAATGATGACAACTCATTTACACTTTCGGTCTGCAATGACTAGAGAGGCGTTTCTATTTTTACTCTTATGTTCATTAATGATTTGGCTGCTGCCTCAATTGGCTTTTTCAGCCGAAGCTGATAAGGGTAAAACGATTTATCTGCAAAAATGTCTTGCTTGCCATACAATTGGTGGTGGAAAGCGGGCTGGGCCTGATTTGATCGGGGTTACGTCTAGGCGAGACGAGAGTTGGTTGGTGCGTTGGATTGTTGAACCCGATAAAATGTTGGCAGAGGGGGATGCGCTCGCGCTGCAACTCAAAAAGGAATATAACAATATTCCTATGCCCAATTCGGGTATTTCAGAAGCACAAGCCAAAGAGATTTTGGCTTACATAGCGGCTGAAAGTGCCAAGCCACCAGCGGCTAAGCCAGTATCGGAACCCAAAATACAGGGACCGAAACTCTCCTTGTCGGATATCGAAAAGCCTCTTATTGAAGGAAAATTGATTTATGATAGTAACTGTGCGGCTTGCCATACGATTGGAGAAGGTAAGCGGGCTGGGCCCAATTTAAAAGGGGTGAACGCTCGGCGAGAGGCGGAATGGTTGAAACGCTGGATAATTGAGCCCGATATCTTGTTGGCCGAAGGCGATCCAATTGCAACGGAACTCAAACAGAAATACAACAATATTCCTATGCCCAATTTTGGGATTACGGAAAAACAAGCGGAAAACGTTCTCGCTTATATCGCTTATGAAAGTGGTGAATACCCCTTTCCTGAAACTGAGGAAGTTCAACCTACATTGCTAACGGAAGAACCGGCAGTTGGTGTTCCGGCTATTGGTAGAGCCTTATTTACCGGGCAAAAATCATTGGCCAATGGGGGTACACATTGTATCAGTTGTCACAGCACCAGCGAGATCGGTGGATTAGGGGGAGGTTCATTAGGGCCTGATTTGACAAAGGTGTATTCACGTTTTGGTGGAGAAATGGGGGTAACCCCCGTCTTACTCAGTCTACCCTTTCCGACAATGCAAGGTATTTTCTCAAAACAACCCCTTATTGAGACAGAGGCTGCTCACTTAGCGGCTTATTTTGCACAAACGGATAGCTTGGAAGAAAAACCGTCGATGGACTACGTCATCAGCGGGATCAGTGTTTTCGGATTTATTATTCTCTATATTCTCATACATCTCATCTGGAGAAAACGATTGACTGGGGTTCGTAAACCCTTGGTTGGGAGATAAAAAAAATGAGTTGGATTCAAGATATTGTTGACCCTAAAACCCGCGAATGGGAACCGTTTTATCGCGCACGTTGGCAGCATGATAACATTGTCCGCAGTACGCATGGTGTTAATTGCACGGGTAGTTGTTCTTGGCAAATTTATGTGAAGTCTGGGGTTATCACTTGGGAAATGCAGCAAGTCGATTACCCTAAATTAGAAAAGAGTTTGCCACCTTACGAACCACGCGGTTGTCAACGGGGTATATCGGCATCTTGGTATGTCTATAGCCCAATTCGTGTGCGATATCCTTATGTGCGCGGTGTATTGATTGATCTGTGGCGGCAAGCCCGTCAAAAGTATACTGATCCGGTTGAGGCTTGGGAATCTATCGTCAGTAATCCAGAGTCTCGCAAAACCTATCAACAAGCACGCGGCAAAGGCGGATTTCGGCGTTCTGATTGGCATGAAGTGTTAGAAATCATTTCAGCGGCCAATGTTTACACCATTAAAAAGTATGGGCCTGATCGTATTGTTGGCTTCTCCCCCATTCCAGCCATGTCGCAATTGAGTTTTGCCGCTGGTGCCCGTTTTATAGGATTAATGGGTGCCAGTTTGCTCAGCTTCTACGACTGGTATAGTGATCTGCCACCGGCTGAACCGGAAGTGTGGGGTGAACAAACAGATGCCCATGAGAGTGCTGATTGGTACAATTCCAAGTTCATCGTCTCAATGGGTTCCAATTTGAATATGACTCGTACTCCCGATGTTCATTTCATTGCGGAAGCCCGTCATAATGGTTCAAAATTTGTTGTGTTTGCCCCTGATTTTAGTCAGGTTGCCAAATATTCCGATTGGTGGATACCCATTCATGCTGGACAAGATGGGGCCTTTTGGATGGCCGTCAATCATGTCATTATGACGGAATATTATGTTAAGAAACAAACGCCCTCTTTCAATGCCTACATGAAACAGTTCACCGATTCACCGTTCTTGGTGGTACTCAATCAAGGTGAAAATGGCTACGAAGCTGGGCGATTGTTACGGGCAAACACCGTTGAACGCTACAAGGATGAAGAAAATGGCGAATGGAAGTTCTTGATGTTTGATGAGCAAACGAAAGGCCCCAAAATGCCGAAAGGCACGATGGGCCATCGTTGGCAAGAATCTAAACAAGGACAGTGGAATTTAGAACTAAAAGATGGCCTAGATGATTCGCCGATTGAACCAGCGCTGTCTTTTATGGACAACTCTGATGCCGTTTTTCAAGTGCAATTTGAAGACTTTTCAAATGATAACACCATGGTGAAGCGTGGTGTGCCAGTCAAGTATATCGAAACGACTGACGGTAAAGTTGCTGTTACCACGATCTTCGATATGATGATGGGGCATTTTGGCGTTGAGCGTGGTTTAGGCGGAGACTATCCCAGCAGTTATGATGACGCTGACAACATGTTTACCCCAGCTTGGCAAGAGAAGTTTACGGGTATTGAAAAAGCAACGCTTATCAATTTTACTAACCAGTTTGCCACGACTGCCGAAAAAACGGGTGGAAAATGCACCGTCATCATCGGGGCAGGTATCAATCACTGGTATCACAACAACCTGATGTATCGAGGCCCCATCACCGCTTTAATGTTATGCGGTTGTGTCGGCAAAAATGGGGGCGGCTTAGCGCACTACGTCGGACAAGAAAAATTAGCCCCGATTTCAATCTGGAAAACGGTGGCCATGGCTGGAGATTGGGGAAGCAATGCCCGTTTACAAAATGCCCCGACTTGGCATTACATGCACTGTGATCAATGGCGTTATGAAGGGCCTTTCGCCAAATATTCCAGTTTGAAAGGGAATAATGAATGGACGGATGGCCATGCCGCTGATAACAATGCGCGTGCAGTACGCATGGGTTGGCTACCCTTCTATCCGCAATTTGAACGCAGCAGTTTAGAGATCGTCAAAGATGCCGAACAAGCCGGCGCGAAAAACGAGCAAGAAGTGGTTCAATATGTCGTTGACCTACTGAAGGATAGAAAATTACGCTTCGCTGCTGAAGATCCCGATCATCCTAATAACTGGCCTCGGGTTTGGTTTATTTGGCGCGGTAATGCCATCATGGCCAGTGGTAAAGGCCACGAATACTTTCTACATCACTATTTAGGCACGCATTCCAATAAGATTGCTGAAGATCAAATCAGCAAAGATATGATGAAAGAAGTGGTGTGGCGAGACGAGGCACCAGTGGGCAAAATGGACTTAGTGGTTGATATCAACTTCCGCATGGATACGTCGGCCCTCTATTCTGATATCGTATTGCCCACCGCGCACTGGTATGAAAAGAATGATATCAATACCACTGATATGCATTCTTTCGTTCACCCGCTATCAGAAGCCGTGGCACCGAATTGGGAAGCCCGAACAGACTGGAATATTTATAAATCGCTTGCTAAGAAAATCAGTGAGTTAGCAGAGATACACCTGCCGGAACCGGTGAAAGATTTTGTTTGCACCCCCTTAGAACACGATTATCCTGATGAACTCGCGCAACCTTCTATTAAGGATTGGGCCAGGGGTGAATGTGAACCGATTCCAGGCAAGACGATGCCTAAAATGAAAATCGTTACGCGGGACTACAAGAACCTGTATAACCACTTCACCTCATTGGGCCCCGTCGCAAGAGATAAAGGTATTGGCGCTCATGGCGTTCATTGGCATATTGATGATATGTACGATAAAATGCTGAAGACGCACCCGACTACGCAATGGAATGGGCAAACCTACCCCTCCCTAGTCGATGTGGTTGATGCCATTAATATCGTCTTGCACTTTGCCCCTGAAACCAATGGTGAATCAGCCTACCGTGCCTTTAAGGAACATGAGAAGCGAGTCGGTTTACCTTTGGCAGATTTAGGAGAAGGGAATCAAGGTGCCACCACGACGTTTGAAGACATTCAGCGGCAACCGCGTCGTATCTTGACCAGCCCCTGTTGGTCAGGCATCATCAATGACGGTAGAGCTTATTCTCCCTTCTGCATGAGTATCGAACGTCTCGTACCTTGGCGAACCCTAACAGGGCGGCAACACTTTTACCTCGATCATGAAGGTTATCTGGCTTTTGGTGAACATTTGCCCACCTACAAACCCAAGATGGATCCCTTGTTATACGGTGATTTTGTCAAAACGCAAGAAGGTGAAGCGAATAGTGTCATGCTCAACTACTTGACACCGCATGGTAAGTGGCATATTCACTCCACCTACTACGATAACCACCGTATGTTGACCCTATCACGCGGGATTGAACCCTTCTGGATCAGCCCACAAGATGCTGAAAAGATTGGGATTGTTGACAATGACTGGGTAGAAGTTTACAACGACCATGGTGTTGTCGTGACACGCTCCGTCGTCAGTGCCCGTATACCGCAAGGTGTCTGTATCTGGTATCATTCACCAGAAAGGACCATTTCTATACCGAAATCCCCCTTGCGTGGTGGTAGACGGGCAGGTGGACATAACAGCTTGACGCGGACTCGCCTCAAACCTGTACTGATGATGGGCGGTTATGGACAATTTACCTTCCACATGAACTATTGGGGCCCCACCGGCGTTAATCGTGATACCCATGTCATGGTTCGCAAGCTACAAGGTGAACCTGAGTTTTAAAGCGTGCGATTGGGAGCTTGAATACTCACATTTACTTTATGTGAGTATTAATTAAATATGTAAAAAATAACGCAAGAGACGCAAGAGACGCAAAAGACGCCAGATTTCTTACAAAGCGTAGCGTCTTTAGCGTCTTTAGCGTCTTTTGCGTTTATTTCTCTTTTAATCTAGGAGCAAATAATGGATGTAAGAGCACAAATCTCAATGATGTTCCACCTTGACAAGTGTATTGGCTGCCATACTTGTAGCGTTGCCTGCAAAAATATATGGACAGACCGTAAAGGCACGGAATACATGTGGTGGAATAATGTTGAGACAAAACCGGGAACCGGGTACCCCACAAAATGGGAAGATCAAGAGAAGTATAAAGGCGGTTGGGAACCCAAGGAAGAGACTATAAAGTTACGAGCAACGGATAAATTTCGTGGCTTGGCTAACATCTTCCATCAACCCCACTTGCCCACAATTGATGATTACTATGAGCCCTGGACTTACAAATACAGTGATTTGTTTGATGCCCCAGCAGGTGATGATCAACCCACGGCTCGTCCGATTTCCTTAATTACCAAGGAACATATTGATATCAATGCAGGGCCGAATTGGGATGATGATTTAAGTGGTTCAACGGTTTATGCCAACAATGATCCCAATTTTAAAAACCTCAGCGAGCAAGAAAAAAAGGCGCTGTTTGAATTGGAACGCCTAGTCTTTTTCTACTTACCCCGGATATGCAACCATTGCTTAAATCCTGCGTGTGTGGCTTCTTGTCCCTCTGGCGCACTCTACAAACGGGGTGAAGATGGCATTGTATTGCTTGACCAAAATGTGTGTCGCGCTTGGCGTTTCTGCATTTCTGCATGCCCCTACAAGAAAACCTATTTCAATTGGAAGTCGGGTAAATCCGAAAAATGTATTCTCTGCTTCCCAAGAATAGAATCTGGGCAACCTCCTGCCTGTTTCCATTCTTGTGTCGGTCGCATTCGTTATCTTGGTGTCGTTTTGTATGATGCTGATAAAATTGAAGCCAATGCGGGGGCTCCTGAAGACGAATTAGTCGATCTGCAACGGGAAATGATTTTAGATCCATTTGATCCAGCCGTGATTGCCGGAGCTGAAAAGAATGGCGTACATTTTTCGGTGATTGAAGCAGCCCAGAAATCCCCAGTTTACCGGTTCGTGAAAGAATGGAAATTAGCCTTACCGCTGCACCCTGAATTTCGCACCTTACCGATGTTGTTCTACATTCCACCCTTATTGCCAGTGTTAGGCCATGTTGAAAATGGCCTTTACGGTGTCGATTCTGAGGATTACTTCGGCTCCTTAGACAAAGCGCGTGTGCCCATGCAATACATGGCTAATCTGTTCACAGCCGGGAATGAAGAACAAGTGCGTACCGTCATGGAAAAACTCATAACCGTGCGTATGTATAAACGGGCTGAACAGGTTGATGATATCGATGCTGATCAAGTAGAAGCCATGATGAAAAAAACGGGTTTAACCGCAGAAATGTGTGAAGAGATATACCGCTTAACTTCCTTACCCACCTATAATGAACGTTTTGTGGTACCCGCGACACATCAGGAATACGTTGCAGAACTCACAGAAGGCGATCCGTATGCCTTCAAAGCAGAAGTCGGTGTTGGCGGATTCAACAAACCAGAACGGGGGTTATAAGCTTTTTGATTTTCGATTTTGTTGAATGTAGGGGGCTGGTAACGGGTTTTTGTTGCCTGCCCCATTCAAATCAATCAAAAATCAAACACACCATGAAAAATGAAAACAACCAGCAACTTTATAGTTGCCTCTCAAATTTGTTAGATTATCCCACGCTGGAAATCGCTGAACAAACTCGTCAATGTATAGACAGACTCAAAACGGCCTATCCTCAATCGGTAGAACCAATTACCCACTTTTTGTCTTTCCTAGAAGAGACACCGTCAGGTCGTTTAGAGGAAATCTATACCGCGACGTTTGACATCAACCCAGCGTGTCATATTTTTGCAGGGCATATCCTTTTTGGAGAAAGTTTCAAACGGGGCGCATTCATGGCCGGGCTGACAGAAGAATATCAAAATCGTGGTTTTGACACATCAAAAGAACTCGCCGATCACATTCCGCTGTTACTCAAATTCATAGGCACACTTGATCCGAATGACGCTTTGACCAAAGAATTAATTTCAGACTGTTTGATACCCGTCTTTCAAAAAATGAATACCAACTTCAAGGAAAACTCAAGCAATCCTTATGTACCCGTACTCAGGATAGCTTCAATCGTACTTGAAGGCGCTATGTGATTGCATCCCTTCTGATTGATAGATAGGATCAAATTGATAACGATTGGTGGGCAACGTGCAGCCCACTCTACAAACGGAGAATAATATGACTTATAGTGATTTTTTGTTTGCTGTTTTTCCTTATTTATGCGTTTTCATCGCCATTGTCGGCACTGTGTGGCGATATCTGACAGATCGATTTTCTTATTCTAGTTTATCCTCCCAATTTTTAGAAACTCGCCAACTGTTTTGGGGTTCAGTCGCTTGGCACTATGGTATTTTAATCGTCCTAACGATCCATTTGGTTGGCTTTTTAATTCCAGATGTCATCTTAGCGTGGAATACCGAACCGATGCGCCTGTATTTCATGGAAACCACCGGATTCACCTTAGCCTTATTGACGCTAGCGGGACTGATAATGTTGATCTACAGACGATTCAGCAGTTCCCGTATCAGAGTAGTTACATCACCGATGGATGTCGCCTTACTCACATTTCTGTTGATTCAAGTAGCAACAGGCGTATGGACAGCCATGTTCTACCGTTGGGGTTCTTCTTGGTATGCCGCTTTTGCTGTTCCCTACTTATGGTCCGTTCTCGAATTTCGGCCCAATGTCAGTTTAGTCAACAACTTACCGTGGGTAACGCAGCTCCACATCATAAATGCGTTTTTTCTCGTATTGTTGATACCCTTTACTCGTCTAGTTCACTTTTTATCCGTGCCAATTAAATACATTTGGCGGCCCCATCAAATTGTCAGATGGAATCGACGCTCACCGATTATTGGCCCATAATTATTTATTTTTCCCACCTCTCCTTTCCACGTCATCTGTACGTGGAAAACGAGAAACGGTGGGTTTCTCCGCTCTACCCACCCTACAAAATATCTGCGTAAATCACTTCAATCATGACAATCTGCGTTCTATCCAATGCTCTGATTAAAGAAATAGAACGCTGATTTGACTGATTATGGCCTGATTTGCACTGATTTGTTGATCAGCGTCAATCAATTCAATCATGACAATCAGCGTTCTATCAGCTCACCTTTTTGCCTCACTACCGATTCTTTCAATCCACAATAGTGATATGATCTATCAACAATGCAAATTGAAAAACTTCACTTAGAAAATATTGGCGTATTTGATAACCTTGATTTAACCTTTCAACCTTGCGAACAAGCTGGTAAAAAAGCTGACATTCATATTTTCACGGGAACCAATGGTAGTGGGAAAAGTACATTATTATATGCTTTGGCAGGCGCTTTAGCGGGCCCGTTTCAACAACACACCCACCTTATTTTTCAAAGATTTCATCATGCCAATCCGAAGGCTTTCGTTGAAGTTCTATTTGAAAATCAACAAGTTATCAATTATACCCTTAAAAAATGCAACAAAAAAAGTTATTTTACTGACTTGCCCTTGATAACCCATGATAACCCGCCACGTTATTTACCCATTCGCCATGCTTATGCGAGTCAAAATCAACAATCGGTTGAAGACTTCATCAATCACTTCTTGCGAGATCAAAATGCTCCCCATGATGGGAAAGAAGGAACGGCTTTTGCCGCTTTTGCTTACTCTGGTAATCGCTCGTTAAATTCCATTGATCAATTGGCTCTTGAAGAATTGGAACTCGATCCTTATGACAACGCCCTTTCTTTTTTAAACACAACAGATTCTAAGCAAATTATTCAATCTATTGCCGCTCAAAAAATGAAACAAGCAATAGAATTGACTAAAAACAATCAAAAACGAGCCGAACAATACTATGCCGTTGTTCAAACTCTTGAGAAAGTGATTCAAGACATTATAGGTTGGGAAATTAAATTCAATTTGGAAACACAACCCTTCAATCTCTTTCTCGAAGTGAATCAGAGAATATTAGAATTTGACGTACTGCCTGATGGTTTAAAATCGATTATCAGTTTGCTGGCTGATCTGATTAGACGGTTAGATAAAATTGAATGGATTGATGATCACAACGTTAATGTTTTAGAACGTCATTTTATCTTATTGCTTGATGAGATTGACATTCATCTCCACCCAGCGTGGCAACGATCTATATTGCCAGTCATACAAAAAATATTTCCGAATGCACAAATCTTTGTCTCAACCCATTCACCTTTTGTGGTAGGTTCAGTAAATGATGCTTATGTGTATGCGTTCAAATTAACAGAAAAGGGTGTATCAATCCTAGACAAAGTGGAACCTTCTCAGGCTGGCAATAGTTATTCCTTGATTTTAGAAGAGATTTTTGGTGTTGAAGAATCTTTTGATGAAGAGACAGAAAGACAGTTTCGTCAATTTTATCAATTAAGAGATGACATTATGCACGGTGACGACAACAAAATAGTTGAATGGCAGCAATTGGCTCATCTCATGATGGCAAAAGGCATAGAAGTGACTGATATTATCGGGACAGAATTGCGCCAAATGTCACGTATTTTGGGAAAGGATTTATCGTAATATGATGAAATTGACGCGCCCCAAAAGGCCTGGTTATTTGGATAACTACAAAAAATGGGGAAGAGAATATAATGAAAAAAGAAAAGAAGGGCTAAAACCAAAATGGCATAAAAAGATCAAGCAATGGGAACAATTGAAACGCGATTTAGCAAAATTGACTTTAGATCATTGTTCCTTTTGTGATAGCTATCCGTTAGTTGCTAAAAATAAACAAACTGTTGAACATTTCAAGCCCCGAAGCAAATATCCAAAATTAACTTATGTTTGGCACAATCTATTTTTAAGCTGTGAAACCTGTCAAAAAGCAAAAGGCGATAACTTTAACAAAAAGTTACTCAAACCTGATGCAATCGAATATGACTTTAATCGCTATTTTATTATGAATTTCAAAACCGGTAAGATTGAAGTGAATATCCGAGCTTCTCAAGAGGAGCAAGAAAGAGCAAAAATAACGATTGCAATGTATGGTTTAAATCACTTTGACAGGCCAAAAGCACGTTCTGATTATTATAAGTGGCTCAAAAATCAAATCAGAAAGCAGAAAATAAAAATCAACCAAGATAAGGAAACGTTGTTTTATCGCTTTATGTTTTTTTTTAAACTCAACTTATTAAGTACTGAAGCACAAATAAACAGGTATTTAACAACCAAGGGGCCCCCTTTCGGTTTTTTTTAAATACCTGAAAATTTATGGTTCAGTACTTATATTAAGTGTAGGGTGGGTAACGGGTTTTTGTTGTCGGCCCCATTCACCTACTTTTATTAGGCGATAAATCGCGCTTACGCAAAGCAGTATGATTTTGCGAAAAGGAGAAGAATATGTTTGAGAATACGGCTCAAATTGATCTGCAAGGCAGAATCACATTGCCAAAATATGCATTATAATTAATAGGGCTGTTCCCTCATAAAAAAGTGATTATTGAGTGGACAAAAAACAGTATTGTCATTAAACCAAAACCAAGTTTACCTCCACTGCCGAAATTGCAAAAATGGATTGATTGCGGATTGGAAACAAATGGCACAAGAAATTGAAGAATGGCGTATAAAATGAAAAATCAGTTTTCCTTTTTTTGGGATGCTAACATTTATGCAAATAGAAAAACTTCACTTAGAAAATATTGGCGTATTTGATAGTTAGTGTTTTATCACTTATTCACCTTGAGAATCAATCGATGTCAAAAAATCAATTAATCAGTTTACATATCCAAAATTTTCGTTCATTGGCCGATGTGAAACTGAACATCGCTAACCTTTTAGTCTTATTTGGGCCTAATGGTGCAGGGAAATCAACCTGTCTTGATGCGCTTTGCTTGGCGCGAGACTGTGCCGTTTTCGGTGTTGATAAGGCCTTATCTTCCCGAAATCAGGGCACGGGTGCCATATGGGAGGGCGCGAAAGAGGATGACGCTATTGTGATTGCCATTGAAACGCATCATGCCCTCTACAAAATCGCGTTAGGCTATTCAAATAACCAAATCAACCCGCTGCTTGGAGAAAGCTTGTATTCAAAATCAAGTGAACGTTTTTTGATAAAACGTCAAATCGGCCATGTTGATGTTGGCTTTGTTGATAACCCACCTGCCACATTAAAAGAACCAAAACAATTGAGCCTGAGTCAGTACGCAAACCAAATACCGCTACTGGCTGAAATCAATCAGTTATTACACCAAGTACATTATTATCCGGCACGCTCCGCTCAATTTCACCGATTACGTCAACCTCATTCACAAACCCATTCTGGAACTACTCAACTGAATGAAAACGGTGATAATCTGTGGTACGTTTTGCACCAATTATATGAAAAACGATTCGTTGATAAACGCTATGACACGATATTAACGTTTATGCAAGAAAGTTTTCCGACTTTTCGTGGATTGACTTTTGAACCAATACAGCCCGGTATCGTCTCGGCCCATTTGATAGAAAAAGGGCGACATCAACCACTTGATGTTTTTGGTATCGCTGACAGTTATTTACAAATGTTGCTTCACCTCACGGCCCTGTTTTCTGAACAAGACGATAAAGCATTGATTTTATTAGATGAACCGGAAATGTCTTTACACCCTTGGGCATTATCGGTGCTAGCCGATGCCATAGAAACGGCGACACAAAAATGGCACAAACAGATATTAATAGCCACTCAATCGCCAGTTTTGATTAGTCAATTTGGGCTTGAATCTATTTTCACAGCCGAACAAAATAAAACAGGGCAAACTGTGATAACACAAGTGAGTGAAATTGAAGAAATTCAAGATTTGTTAGATGATTACGCTGCCGGATCATTATATATGGCTGAATCAATTGCGCCGCAAAGTAAACGTTTAGAAATCCCAGCAGTGTATGAAACAGAGGGAATGTAAATGGATAATGGCAATTCATTTCATCATGATTTTTGCGCCTTTGCGTGATATTTTATCTCACGCAAAGCCGCAAAGACGCTAAGAATACGTGCCTCACTTGATCTAGCATAAACTTGTAACTAGGATTGCTAAGTGCCCATATTTTCGTTCCTACCTCATACCCTATCACTGAGCGAATCCACCATTGCCCTGATTCTCATGATTACCACTAATTAATCAGCGTAAATCAGTTCAATCATGACAATCTGCGTTCTATCCTAGATTTAACGAATTTGAGGGCGAACAATTTTTCTATTCTATTTATGTTGATTTGAACGCTTGTTAGTTTACATGATAATCTGCGTTTTATCCTAGATTTTTGATTTGAACACTTGTTGGTTTAAAATAGCTTAAAATTGTGAACAATAAATACTCAAATCAAGTCTCAAATAAACCAAATCTGATTGAATTGGAAACAAAGGGATAACGGATAACTCAAGAAACCAATGACATTACCTCACATATTTGTCGGTATTGATATCGGCACTTCCGGCTGCCGTGGTTGTGCTATTGACATCAACGGCCAAATCCTCGCTGAATACTCTATCGAATTACCGCCCCCTAAACGCCGTCATGTAGAAGTTGAACAAGAACCGCATATCTGGTGGGCGGCCTTAAAAACCGTTTTAAGGCAAATTGACAATAGGCTATCTCATCCCATCACAGCTGTCTCTATCGACGGCACTTCTGCTACCGTTTTAGCCGTCGATCAGGCCGGTACACCGCTGAGGCCGGCTTTAATGTATAACGATGCGCGTGCCAGTCAAGAAGCCGAACACATTCATCAGCTAGCTCCCCAGAACAGCGGCGCATTGGGAGTCACATCTAGTCTCGCCAAATGGCTTTGGTTATTGAAGCACACCGATCAAAATGCCGTTTCTCATGTTCTACATCAGGCCGACTGGTTAGCTGGAAAACTGACGGGCCGCTTTGATATCAGTGATGAAAACAATTGCCTCAAAATGGGTTATGATCCCATTGCACGTCAATGGCCGACTTGGATATCGGCATTCGATTTTGATCTCACTCACTTACCACAAGTACACCCACCTGGCACTGTCATCAAAACCATTAAAGCCACTCTCGCAAAATCAATCGGCCTCAACCCTGAAACCCTGATTGTCAGTGGCACCACTGACAGCATTGCCGCTTTTATCGCGACAGGGGCCGATCAAGTCGGCGATGCCGTCACTTCATTGGGTAGTACTCTAGCACTCAAAATGGTTTCCGATAAACCCGTCTTTTCAGCCAAGTACGGCGTTTACAGCCACCGTTTATGGGATAAATGGCTCGCTGGCGGAGCCTCTAACACCGGCGGTGCTGTACTGTTAAAATACTTCACACCCAGCGAACTGAAAACCATGACACCGCAGTTGCAACCGGAACAACCCACCCACTTAGACTATTACCCACTGGTATCGGTAGGTGAACGCTTTCCCATTGCCGATCCAAAACTCGCACCCCGTTTAAAACCCCGTCCCAACAATGAACGGGTATTTTTTCAAGGCCTGTTAGAAGGCATTGCCCGAATCGAAGCTGAAGGTTATAAACACTTACAAAATTTAGGGGCTCCCCATCCGAAAACAATTTATACCGTAGGCGGCGGCGCTAAGAATACCGCTTGGACTCAAATACGGCAAAATCTCATTGGCGTTCAGATACAAACCCCTCAACACACCCAAGCCGCTTATGGTTCAGCCCTTTTAGCCAGAAAAGGATTCTTATCGTGTTCCAGCTTTTAAACCAATTTTAAAACCAAATTTATTTTGCAAAGGCCCGATTTTCGTACAAGCCACTTTGAGCCTTTGCGCGAAGCGTGAGATTTTATCTCACGCAAAGCCGCTAAGACGCTAAGTTTGTATAATTAATCAGCGTTTAGCGTATCTTCCCTTCGGTTCACTTAAGAAGTTTTTGCGCGCAAAAACTGGGGCAAAGCGTCAGTTCAATCATGACAATCTGCGTTCTATCCAGTTATAGCGTTTCCCGATTGGATAAAGTACACTCATGCTAGATTGTACCAAAAACCAAATAAATTTGGAACGAAAAACATCCTTAATAAATTTGTAACAAAAATATTGTTGTACTTTATTCAATCGGGAAACGCTATATCAGTTATCAGTTATCATTTATCATTTTAGGTTTCATCATCTGATTTTTGAAGTAAAACAAGACACAGATTTTCCGCAAATTCTGAAACGTCACGCACTTTACGGGGATCAATTTGAGCCAGTAAATCAAAACCATGTCGTGTTTTGTGATATTTTCCCTTGGTTTTCGTGTATCGGGTTGCGGCATCAAGCCCTTGATTGACATCCGTTTTTGGAATTTTCTCTATATTGGCTTGTTTTGGTAAAGCATTTGAATTAAAACCTTGACCATAAAATTTGGCTAACGTTTTTCGATCCGCTAAAAACCAAGATTCCATGCACTGAACCATTAAATGAGCATTCTCTTCAATTGCTGAGTCTGGGCAATCCCAATTATCTCTCATCTTCAAATGTGTCCACGCATTTCTATCGTCTCCAACCGCTGCTTCGCTATCGACTAACAAAATACAAAATACGTCAGGATATTGAACAAGTGCCGTGCAAAATCGGTTGTATGCTTGCATTCGTGAACCACAAGCAATGATTTTGGGTTGGCAATGGCTTGGTAGTACTTTTTTTAAAAACTGACTAAAACCACGTCGGCATTTTGTCAAAGTCAAGTTTTGATCGCCTCCGCCTTCAACATAAATATGAATTTTCACCACCGATTGCCTCCAATTTCTCCACTACGCCAAAGTTGTCCTAATGAATATTCTTTGAGCCAAACGCCTAATTCACTTTGACTTAACCGTTTTAAGTGGCTACCCATTTCAGTTCGTTCGCAGACAATGATTGATTCGGGCGTATCAGTCAGTGCATCAATTATCACATCGGAATGCGTTGTCACGATTAATTGGGTACGTGTTGCACAGTCTTGTAAAAGGGCGGCAATGGTTGGCAAAATATCAGGATGTAAACCCAATTCTGGTTCTTCAAGGCAAATTAACGACGGGGGTTTGGGATGGCACAATATAGTCAATAAACAAAGATAGCGTAATGTTCCATCAGAAAGGCGTGTCGCTGATACCGGTTGACGAAGCCCTTTTTCGTGAAAAAAGACTTGAATCGTATTGCCTTCCGTTTTAGTCGTTATGTCTTCTATATCGTCATAAAATTCTTGCAAATAGCTCAGCAATTGTATTTTGGTTTCAGGATAATGTTGTAAGTTATTGATAACCAAGGCTAAGTTACTGCCATCTTCCAATAAAAAATCATGGGGTAAATCGGCTTTTTGGGGCAAACGCAAAGCGGCATAATGGCCTAAATGCCATTCTCTATAAAAACGGATTTGATTAAATTGAGTCGCAAGATGCGTTAATTCGGGATAAAGATCGGCCCCTCGCTGTTGAGAAAGAATCGATTGCTCTAAGCTCACATCTTGTCGTTGTAATTGGCGTTCCTTCCTGTGTTCTGAATCAATCAGTGTGTTTAAGATGGGATAACCCTTTTGATAAGCGTAATAGATCACAGGCTTTTGATTCTCATCCCACGAAGCATCCGTTATGCTTTCATCTACTAACTCAAAACGATTACCCGTACAAGTAAATGATAATTGGTAGCGGAGTATTTGGTTTTTTGGGGCATGGGGATAAAACCATTGCGTATCAATTGAGGCAATGGGTGAAACGCTACCTTTCCAAAGCCATTCGCTAACCCCCCCACCTTGACGAATCGGCCCTAATAAATTATTAGGGGTAGCAGCCAGCAATGAAATAATTTCAATGAGGTTAGATTTACCCGCAGCATTAGGGCCTATCAAAACATTTAAGGCCTCCAAAGTTAAGGTTTCCATTTCTGTAGAATAAGACAATATGTTTTCAAGACGGATTGTCTTTAATAGTTTGTTTTGACTCATTAATCAATCTCCCTAAATCATATTTTCGTTCCGATTTTCAAAGTTGGAGTGCAAAATTTATTTTGCAAAGGCCCTATTTTCGTACAAGCCACTAAGTTTAATTAATCAGGGGAATGGTGGGCAACAAAAACACGTTACCCACCCTACACGTTTTTAGGCTTAATGAAGGTTGCATTGACCCTACAAATCATGTTTAAATGTCACTCGATAAACGCAGCCTTCACATAAGTTATTTAAATAGGCCGGCAATACCGAAAACGTTTCCCCGCTTTCTTCAAAAGAGATGGGCTCTGATGCGACATCGGTTACCAATTTTGGCTCAATCAACCGCTGTTTTTCTTTCTTTTGAAACTCAAAAAGCAGTTGTTCTTGGATTAGGGTAATGTTTTCAACCGCTTGAGCTTGTTGAGCGATAAACAGCTTTTGGTATTGCTGTTCTAATACTGCTTCCGCTTGGCGAGTCGCAATGAAATAAAGGCTTTCTTGGCCGGTATTCCGATCCAAACGAAATGATTTATGATGGGCTGGCACAAAATACTGTAGCCCTTTTTGCACCGGATTGCGATTAGCTGCGCCCCTTAAATCAATCGTTGGAAATAAGCGGCCTATATTGCCATGAGAATCGACTATAAAAATATAAACATAAACGGCTTCTGTCGGTTTAAAGAGCAATTTGAGCGAATCGCCCGAATGCAATACACTGCCCTCACCAAAAGGTTGAAAATCCCCTTTTCCCCCATTTTGGTACAAGTAATTGATTTTAAAGGCTAATGGATTAATCGGTTCGCAATCATCAACACCTTGCGAATCAAACGAACTCTTTTTACAATCAGAAGATGGCACGCTCAGATTGACAGTCGCCGTCGCTATTTTGGGTTCGGTATTATCATCAAAAAGGCGCGAAGCCTGAAAAGAACAATTCTCACTATCAAACCAACAATATTCAATATACAAAAGAGCCGTGCCACCTAATAGCGCGACAACAAGTGCCCCGATTATTTTTAACATGCTATTAATTACTCCGTTAATAAAGGCGTTTAAAGTTCAATTAGTCTGAGTTATATCAGTTATCAGTTATCAGTTATCAGTTATCAGTTATCTCTTTATTTAATCCTCATCATCAAAGATGTCTTCCTTATGGATAGTCTTTAACTGCCCTTTTCTGTAAGCGTTTAACCTTTTTTCTGCCTCAACCCGCCAGATTTCATCTAATTGATGATTGGGTTCGTCTAAACTTTGCAATAGCCCTTCAATAATAAAAAACCGTTCGTGCGCTTTGAGTTGCAATGCACTTTCCAAAATATTTTCTCGTTTTGTCATAATTTCAATCCCAAAAATATAACTACAAGGATTGTTTATAAGAAAGGATAAGTACTGGGCATTTGATAAATTCATCAAAGTTAGGAATCGTCACAAAATAATTTGGACATTTCTATATGTTCATAAAAATCATATCCAAAAGGGCGAACACGCAGGTTCGCCCCTACATTACCTCGTAGGGGCGAACCTACGTGTTCGCCCCTCAAAATCTATAAAACGGGAAATTATTTCGTGATCATTCCTTATCGGTTTTAATCCTTTCTTATAAACAATCCTTGTAGTTATCGGTTTTAATCCTTTCTTATAAACAATCCTTGTAGTTACTAATACCGCCTCAAAACTCAAAAAAAAATCGCGGCCCGCGCAGGGCGCGGGCCGCAAACCCCCTCACATCAAAAATAGTGGCATAGCGCAAACTAAAACACTTCACCTCCAATAAATAGCACTTTAGCAAATCAAACCCTTTAAAAAGAGTAAAAGAGTAAAAAAAACCCAGTGTAAAGTGCTAAAAGCCAAAAGGTTACAGCGTAACGTCCGCGCAACCACGGAAACCCCTGTACCTGCGGTGGAAGTCCGACGAGCCCCTGCCACGGTAGGCAGCACGACAGCCGCCCGGGTCGTCGATGAACGAGCCGCCACGAAGCAGACGCGAACCTGTAACATTACCATTACAAATACGGCCATCAGTCGGTGCCCCTTGATAATTATCATGCCAAGGATCGGCACACCATTCCCAAAGGTTGCCTACGGTGTCATATAATCCAAAGGGATTCGCTTGAAAAGAACCGACTGGGGCTGTTTGTTTACCACTCCATTCACTGCCACTGCTATAACAATTCGCAAGGTTTGTTCCGATCTCATTCCCCCACCAATACTTTGTCTCTGTTCCTGCACGGGCGGCATATTCCCATTCCGCCTCTGTTGGTAAACGATATCGTTTTCCCGTTTGTTCCGATAACCAGTCTAGGTAAGCTGTTGCACCATACCAAGAAACTTCATTGACTGGATGATTTTCATAACCGGCTTCTATTTGGAAGTTTCCTGTAGAACCGATGATATGGCTATCTGAATCTTCAGCTTTCGTCTCAAACCAAGGTTCACCTTCAGGCCCGCGACGCTTCACCGTGTTCAAAAAATGCACAAATTCTCCCACTGTCACCTCATACTTTCCCATCGCAAAACGCGCCACAGACACCTGATGTACGGGTTTTTCATCATCCCAACCCCCACCTTGGATATCTCCCATTCTAAAAGTACCCGCCGGAATCACGACCATTTCTGGGCCTAAATTGCCATCTTTCAGGGTATCACGAAAGCTTTCGCCGGCGGCTAATACGGCAGGTGGAGGGGGTGGGGGTGCTTGTGGGGTAGCGACAACCGTTATTGAGGGGGAACTGGCTAATCCGCTCGCACTGACGGCCGTTACCCAGTAAGTATAGTTCAGGTTGTTTTGGAGGCCCGTATGCACGTAAGCCGTTGTCGTGGCTGGCACGCTTTGTACCGCGCCTCCCGCGATTTGCCAGTTGATGCTGTAAGAAACGGCACCGCTGACGGCTGGCCAATTAAGTACGACTTGACTGTCTGCGGCTTCGGCTGATAAATGGGTTGGTGCGGCTGGCGGCCTTTCTGCCGCCTTTGGGGTAGCGACAACCGCTTCTGAGGGATTGCCTTCAAGCCCCGTGACACTGACACCGGAGATCCAATAAGTATAAGTCGCGCCGTTAATCAATCCGGTATGTTGATAGCTTGTGCTGGAAAGGGAAAGATTGCCTTCACTACCATCGGGTTTTCGCCAATCAACGGTATAAGAAGCCGCACCCGTAACCGGTTGCCAAGACAGCGTGATTTGACTATCTCCGGCTACGGCAGTGAACGGATTCGGAGCGGGTAGTTTAGTTTCGGTTGGCGCTGGCGCGACTGGTGGTGGCGAAGGGGGTTCGGTTGGCGCAGGGGCTACCGGCCGGGTTTCTCCAGGCAAGGGGCGATTGCTTAAGGTGAGGGAAGCGACAGCGACATTGGAGCGAAAAACCGTGAAATTATCGGTGATAGGACTTTTACCTTCTTCGACGTAAACGGCATAGAAAGTATAGTCACCCCCAAAACCGGGTTGCACTTCAAATTCCAAAACCCGATGTCGATTAACGGTGGTTTCTAAAGCGGCTCTAAAGGCTTGTGGTTTAGGGCTAAAGGGCGTGAAGGCTAGGGGTGTTCTAAACAACAAATCCCGACTAGGCAATTCGACGGCTACCCATAAATCCACTTTGTGGAAACGCGAAGATGTCTTTAAGTTTTCTTGTAAATCGAATTGGATAGATTCACCGACATAGTAATAGGGCTTTAATCCTTCAAAGTTTAATTCAGCCGTCGCCGCGCTGAGGGATTGGGTGAGGCTTAATAAAAATAATAAGCTGAAAACAAATTTGGGCATGTTGATTAACCTCGTTTTATGATGAGTTGTTATTATATATATAGTCTATTTGTGTTCTCAAATCAAGTGGGTTCAGTTATCAGTTATCAGTTATCAGTTATCAGTTATCTATTTCTTTTGATAGAACGCAGATTTGACTGATTGTCATGATTTGCGCTGATTAGTTGAGAAGCCTAAATCAGAATGGTGGGCAACAAAAACCCGTTACCCACCCTACAAAACCTGATTCTCATGATTTGCGCTGATTTAATATGCTAATAAGTAACACAGCCCTAATTTTTGTAATTATCGTTGATTTCTTGATCAGCGTAAATCAGTTTTTCACGCAAAAGTTTTTGCGCGCAAAAACTTTTGCGTGAAAATCATGATAATCTGCGTTCTATCCCATTATCAGTTTAAAAAATATAGATGTTAATACCAGTAAAACTCAAAACTGGCGTGAACAGTGACTCTTCAAGTTGATAGTTTTGTTACATACAAAAGTTCGTTTGTTCAAAATTTTATAGTTTTTTGGGGCAAATTGGGCAACTTGGGCAACTTATACTGTTTGAAACATGGTACGATTTATCGCGGCCGACTTCAGAAAAATAATTTCAGAAAAATAATTTCATAAAACTAATTTAGGGGCAACCACAAGGGTTGCCCCGAAAAAAAGTTCGTAGGGGCAATCCCTTGTGGTTGCCCTTTTTGAAATTCTTAATCTAGTTTTCAGTTGAGGGTTTTGGGAATAAAGGTATCGGGCAATAACGTGCCATATACACAAAATCTTGATCAAGGGTGAATAACTGGGCTTTTTGCACAATTGCCATTGCCGCGATTAAACAATCCGTTGCAGAAGTAGCGACACCGTGACGACGACAGACATTCGCTATTTTTGCCGCTTCAAGATGATCTTGCTGAGTCGCTAAAATGATTGGAAAACTGTTCGCTAATTTTTGCAGTTTTTGAAATTGAACTTCTTCTTTTAAACCAGAAAGGAATTCTTGAAATACAATACCAGGAATAGCAAGGGGTTCATTATCAGCAATCATTTTTTCCAACAAAATCACTTCATCAGGTTTTACCCTATCTTCACGATATTTTCTGCGATAGCTTGCTGACAAAACCGGCGTATCTAAAAAAATCATCGCGCTTGACTCCTTCGATCCATTTCCGCCAAAAATTCTGGTTCAAAATCAATGGTGCCAAAATTTTGAATCTCTTCAATGCGTTTACGCCAGCGAATGTATTCTTTAAGTGCCACATTGAGCGTTTCTTGTTCAGTTTGATGGCCACCCAATTGTTTAGCCTGTTCAAGTAAATCAGGATCGAACCGTTGTGTATTGAGACTTGTCATTGTTTTCCTCCAAATATTGAGTACAGCGAATGAGCGAAGTGAAATGAAACTTCGCTAAATAAAAGAATAAGGCCAGTGTTCTAATTGATTTTAAAACCCGTTTAATTCAGCCGTCGCCGCGCAGAGGGATTGGGTGAGGCTTAATAAAAATAATAAGCTGAAAACACATTTGGGCATGTTGTTTAACCTCGTTTTATGATGAGTTATGATAATTATATAGTCTGTTATGTAAGAAAGAAGAATAAAAATAAGTAGTTGATTTTGTTAAATATTTTTGAATGTCCCGTTGTTCAGTTTTAGATGTCAATATGGGTGAAATGAGTGTTCAATTGTTCCATTTTAAAATATCAACGAGAGGCC